>SFHN01000123.1 GCA_004555635.1 [Eubacterium] saphenum | reverse complement strand
ACGCTTCGGCGGCGATGAGTTCGTGCTTTGTATGACCGACCAGGAAGATATTGAGAACGCCGAGGATATCGCAATGAACATCATCGACGAGCTTAATATGGGCTACACAACGAGCGAGGGTACGCTCATTAACGTTAAAATCTCTATCGGCATTACTTACTGCCCCGAGCATTCCGAGAATCCGACCGAGCTTCTGTCCTTTGCGGATACCGCGATGTACTTCGTAAAGAAGAACGGTAAGATGAACTACCACGTTTATATGCCCGAGGATACTGAGAGCGGCGAGTATAACGACCCCGAGAGCGTATTTTAATCATCAGCGCAAGGGACTTCGCTGATTTGGAAACGCCGGATTCCCCGGCTGCTGCCAACAATAACGGCGGGGCGGACAAATGATTTGACCGCCCCGTAATTTTGGAGGTAAAAATTTTGGCAAAGGTTATCGCACTTACAAATCAGAAGGGCGGCGTCGGAAAAACGACGACCTGCAGCGCGCTTTGCGGAGGACTTTCGCTGGCGGGATACAAGGTGCTCGCCATCGACCTTGACCCGCAGGGCAACCTTAGCTTCAGCCTTGGCGTTGAAGCGGACGACAACTACACGATTTACGACGTTATGAAGGGCAGCTGCGAGCTTGCCGACGCAATTCAGAGCGGCGAGATTTGCGATGTTGTTCCGTCAAACATTCTGCTGTCGGGTCTTGAGCTTGAAATGACGGGCGTCGGCAGAGAGTATGTCCTGCGCGAGCAGCTTGTAAACGTCGAGGACGATTACGACTACATAATCATTGACACCCCGCCTGCGCTGTCGGTGCTGACGATAAACGCCTACACCGTATCGGACGAGCTGATTATACCGATGCTTTGCGAGATTTTGTCGCTTCAGGGCATTGCGCAGCTTAAGCAGACGATTTTCGCTGTTCAGCGTTACTACAACAAGAACCTTTGCGTCCGCGGGATTCTCTTAAACAAGTACAACCCGCGCCTTAACCTCACGAGAGAGGTAGAAGAACTTGCGAATATGATTGCGGAGCAGCTTGAAACCACGATTTTCAAGACGAAGATAAGCTCCAGCGTTGTCATCGCGGAGGCGCCTGCGCACGGCGAAAGCATTTTCACCTATTCGCCGCGCTCCAAGTCCACAAGGGAATACAAAGCATTTATTCAGGAACTGATTGAGCCGCACCGGAAGGATGCATAAATGATGAGCGAAATCAAAAAAACTAGGGTAGACGAGGAGCGGTCGCTGACTATGACGCCGTCGGGCGCAGTAAAGGCGGCGGGCAAACGCACCCCGTCGAGAAGAACCTCAAAAAAAGAGGGACAGGAGCCTGTCAGCAGCAAGACGCCGCAGGTTATGAAGCTTGTTATGCCTCACGACGACTACATAAACCCGATAATCGTCGCAGGCAAGCGCAATGTGCCCAAGAATCTCCGCGGAATGGATTCGCTGTCGCATATTCTTCGTAAAAACGAGGAGCCGGAAGTCCCCGACGAGGAGATAACCGTAAATCTTACGCATTCTGTCATAAATGAGAACGCGGTGGAAATCCTGCGCAGATTTAACGCGTGCGTTTGCGAAAAGTGCATTGCAGCGCTCACGGCAAAGACCGAGGAGAAAATCCCCGCGCGCTTTGTAAAGGTGTCCAAGAAGGCTGTACAGACAAACTCCGAGGAGTATCAGAAGCTCAAGGAGCCGCTGAAAAAGACGGCAACCGCGCAGATGATTCGCGTTATGATGATGAACAAGAAGCGCAGCTTCCACGAGGGATAACCAAATCAATAAAACTAATCCGCTTTCGGTGCAATTTCCGAGAGCGGATTTTTCTTTGTAGAATGCCTGAGCGCAGGAAATCACTTTATACATGCATTCGCGCGCCTTCGATGTGTATTCCAAGCGCCACTGAATAGGAATACCGCGACAGGCGGCGGTTTCGCACATCATAGGAGTGTGCGCTGACAAAAATGTTTTCCTCAGTAGTTTCGCCGTACAGCGGCGTTTGAACATATGTCACAAACAGCGAGTGGTAAAACCGCCCGGCGGAGTTTTGCAGCTGAATAACATCGCCGGGAAGAAGCTCCGACAGCAGCGCGGCTCGCCCGTAAACGGCTTCGCCCTCGTTGGTCAGCAGGAAGCTTTGCAGAAACTCAACGCCCGTCCAGCTCGGCGAGCGGTCGTAGGAGCTGATGTAGTACCAGCCGTTTTCGCGCGAAAAGTTCATCACACCACAGCCCGCGTACAGGCACTGCGAAACGTAGTTTGTGCAGTCGCCGCCGATGTCCTCAAAGTCGTAGAACCTCGGGTTTCTCGCAAACGCCCATTGCAGCGCATAGCGCACCGCCGCCTGCCTGTCGTATACCGTTTCGATAAGCATAGCATCACCCCTTTCTATGCTATGCGCTATCCGCAAAATGGGTTACTCCGATTTGGTGCAAGCGAAAAAATACACCGACTTAGGAAAAAGCAAAATTTTTTCGAAAAAAGCCTTGACAAAAACTGTATTACTTGTTATAATACAATTGTACTAATTGAAGTAATACAGTTATGACAGAAAGGAGGAGCATATGCTTGAAATAAATCTGTCGGGGAAAGCGCCGATATATGAGCAAATCTACAACAGCATTGCGGGGCTGATTTCCGCGGGGGCGATTTCGGCGGGGGAAAAGCTGCCCGCCGTCCGCGAAATTGCAAAGCAGCTTGGCATTAACCCAAACACCGTGCAGAAATCCTACTTTATGCTTGAGCAGGCGGGGCTGATTTACTCGATACCCGCAAAGGGAAGCTATGTCTGCGAGAGCGCAAAGGCTGCGCAGGCGCTTTGCAAACTTGCGGCGGAAAAGCTGCTGCGGGAACTCGGCGCGGCGAAAACAGCGGGCATATCAAAAGAGGCGGCGCAGAAGCTTCTTGACGAGGTCTATTCCGAAGAAAAGGGGGAAAATGTATGATAGAGCTAAAAAACGTATCGCTTAGCTTCGGCGACATCAAGGCGCTCGACGACGTAAGCATTGCAATACCTAACGGCAGCGCCTACGGACTTCTCGGCTCAAACGGCGCGGGCAAATCCACGATACTTCGCCTGCTGACGGGTATATACAAGCCGACAGAGGGCGAGGTGCTGATTGACGGCGAAGCGGTTTACAACAACAGCAAGATAAAGGAGCGCGTTTTCTTCGTAAACGACGAAACCGTGCAGTTTAACAAAATGACAGTCGGGGATATGAGCGCTTACTACAAGCGGTTTTACCCGAATTTTGACGCGGAGCTTTTCGGAAGGCTGCTTGACACGGTAAAGCTGCCGCGCGACAAGCGCCTGATGAACTTCTCGAAGGGAATGAAGCGGCAGGCGGCGGTTATCTGCGGAATTGCCTGCAAAACTCCGTACCTGTTTCTTGACGAGGCGTTTGACGGACTTGACCCGACAATGCGCAATATCGTGAAGAAAATGCTGATTGACGCTATGCTTGATGACAACCTGACCGTAATCTTCTCGTCGCACAATCTCACGGAGATGGACGAATTCTGCGACAGGGTTGGGCTTCTCCACGGCGGAAAGCTTGTGTTCGACCGCGAGATTGACGAAGCGAAGGGCGATATCGTTAAGCTTCAGGCGGCGTTTGACAGAAGCGTTACCGCAGAGGATTTCGAGGGAATAGACGTTCTCGAAATAACACAAAGCGGGTCTTTGAGCGTTATTATCGCGCGCGGCAACAGGGAAGAAATCCTTGCGGCTGCGAACAGGCTCAACCCGCGGTTTATCGACGAAATCCCGCTGAATTTGCAGGAGATATTTATCTACGAAATGGAGGTGCTCGGTTATGACAGCTCAAATATCACCGGTTAATTTCCGCGGCTTCGGGAAGTATTTCCGCTACAAGCTGTATTCAATGCGCGGATATGGCATTGCCCAGATGATTTTCGGTCTGCTCGCATACCCGTTCGTTTCGTTTGCGGGATTACTTGCGCTTAATGCAAGGGCGGCAGCAGCCAAGGCTTACGAGGCTTATCACGCTTTGTCGCAGGGTATGGGCGGTTTTATCGACAGCTCGGAGTATCTCGAATGGATTCAGCTTCAAGAAAAGTCAAACAACCTGATTGCATTTGCGCGAATTGCGATATTTGTGTGCATAGCGGCGCTTGCGGCGATTGCGATAATGCATTTCTTCACGCAGGTGAAAGCGTTCCGCTGGCTGTACGACAAAAACGCGGTGGATATGGACTACTCACTGCCTATATCCGATGACGCACGTTTCTGGGGCGATTTCACGGCAGGCGCGCTTCTGACGGGCGTTCCGCACCTGCTGTCTATCGTTATCGGAAGCATTATCCTGCAATTTGCTCGGGGACTTATGGAAATCCAAAACATTCGGGAGATTATCGCGGGAATGATAATAGGCGCGGCGGCTTGCGCGCTGTTCTACTGCTTTAATATGCTGGTTATATCCTTTCTCGGGCGGGCGAAGGAAATGGTGGCAATCACCATTCTCTTAAATATTGCGCTGCCTGCGGTGTTTTTCGTAGGAACAACGCTTATGCTTTACTTAACCTACGGCTATGAAAACTGGCTCATAGGATATGTGGGTTTTGCTTCAGCGGACTTTACCCCGCTCGGATTAGTGCTTGACTTTATAAGCAACACCGGCACCGTTGCTCGGAATTACAGTTTATCCGAAGATTTTAGTATAGGCATGGTATTCACGCCAAAGCTGGTTATGACGGTTGC
>SFHN01000122.1 GCA_004555635.1 [Eubacterium] saphenum | reverse complement strand
GATAAAGATTAACTTCACGTTTCTGCCGCTGGCTATGATAGGAATTCTGTTCGGTCCCGTTTGCGGCTTTCTGGGCGGAATGCTGGTGGATATCATCGGATATCTGGTTAATCCTATCGGCGCGTTTATACCATGGCTTGTGCTTATTCAGGGTCTTGAGGGTCTTATTTACGGTATGATTTTGTATAACCTCAAGGCAGAAAAAACGTGGCAGACCTTTTTGAGAATAATTGTATCGCGTTTCATCGTGTGCGCTCTTTGCAACCTAACGCTAAACACTTGGGCGCTTTACAGTATGGGATTTATCAAGGGCGACAGCTTCGGCGTTCTTTTTGTTGCAAGAATTATCACAAACCTCATTACCTTTGCACTCGGTTCGGCTATGATGACGGTACTATGCATTCCGCTGAAGCTTGCATATAACAGAATTTTCAGGAAAAACACCGGAGCAAAGGAAGCTCAATAAAAGAAAGGCAAATTTATGACAAAGCTTGGTTTTATCGGCGTCGGCAATATGGGCTGCGCCATTCTGAAGGGCATCGGCGGAAAGCTCGGAAACACCGCCGTTTTCGCGTATGACGCGAACCCCGAAAAGCTCGAAAACCTGCGCGAGATAGGTGCTACCGCCTCGGCGAGCGTAAGGGAGCTTACCGAAAAGTGCAACTATGTCCTGCTCGCGGTTAAGCCGCAGCAGCTTGACGGAGTGCTCTCAGAAATGAAGGACGCTCTGCGCCCCGAAACGGTGATTATCTCGATTTGCGCGGGAATTTCCGCGGAATATATCCGTAACAGAACGGCGGCAAACGCGAAAGTTGTCCTCGTTATGCCGAACACGCCGATGATGCTCGGTTGCGGCGCTTCCGCGATGAGCTGCGATGAAGCGGTGAGCGATGACGAGTTCGCTTTCGCAAGGAAGATAATAGGCTCCTGCGGCATTACAGAGGTTGTTCCTCCCGACAAAATGAAGGAGGTTATCGCAATAAACGGAAGCTCCCCCGCGTTCATTTATCTGTACGCGAAGGGCTTTATCGAGTACGCGCAGAGCGTAGGTATCGACGGCGAGGCGGCGCTAAGGCTGTTTTCGCAGACGCTTATCGGCTCGGCGAAGATGATGACCGAGAGCGGAATGACGGTTGACGAGCTGATAAAGCAGGTGTCCTCGCCGGGCGGAACAACGCTCGCGGGTCTTGACAAGCTGTATGAGGGCAAGCTCACCGACGTCGCTAAAGCAGCCTGCGAAGCCTGCACAAAGCGCGCATATGAGCTTGGCAAGGACTAGGTCGAGTGCCTCGACACGTTTTCCGCCTTTTGTTCGGCGTAACATTTGCATAAGTTTATCAACGGCGGGGGTCGAAGGCTCCTGCCGTTTGGATTTTGTGCACACTTCTGCGCTCACGCGCGTATTTCCCCAAAAAACGACCTGCAGGTGTGCCGAAATTCCGCCGTTAATCAACCTGAGCTTGAAACGCACTTGGCGAAATGCGGAAAAGCGTGTCGAGGCGCTTGACTTGACAAAACGTGCTCTTTGGATTATACTAGAATAAACTTGGAAAAAATGTGAAAGGAAACTCCGTTATGGTAAGAATACGAAATCTACATAAAAAGTACGGCAGCTTTGAGGTTGTACGCGGGCTTAGTATGGATATCTACGACGGCGACGTGTACGGCTTCCTCGGCAAAAACGGGTGCGGCAAGACCACGACAATGAATATGATAACCAACACAATCCCGAAGGACGAGGGCGAAATCGCGCTCGGCGGCGGGCGTAAAATCAAAATCGGCTATCTGCCCGAAAGCCCCACGATTTTCGGGTATATGACCGCGCGGGAATACCTCGAGTATATCGCGTCCTGCTGTAACTACGACGGCGACTACGCAAAGCGCGTAAGCGAGGTGCTTGACCTTGTCGGGCTTTCGGCGGCGGCAGACAGGCGCACAAAGGGCTTTTCCCGTGGAATGACACAGCGACTTGGTATGGGCGCGGCTATCCTGAACAACCCAGACCTGCTGATTTTCGACGAGCCGACCTCTGCGCTTGACCCGCAGGGACGCGCCGAGGTTATCGAAATAATCAACCGCCTTAAAGGTCTTGGCAGTACAATCGTGCTTTCAACGCATATCCTTTCCGATGTCGAGCGCGTTGCAAACCGCGTCGGAATTATGAACAATGGCGTGCTCGCAGAGGAGGGCGACCTTAAGGAGCTGCTTCGCAAGCACGGCGGCGATATCGTAAACCTCACCGTCCGCCGCCTTACGCAGGAGCAGAAAATCGCGCTTCTGTCGGTTGATTTTGCGCGCGCGGAATACAACGAAACAACGGGGCTGTTCCGCTTCGGCACGGATAACGCGGAGGACTGCGCTATGCGGCTTATCGGGCTTATGGCGGAGCACAAAATCCTCGCAGACAGCTTCAACATCGGCACGGCAACCCTAGAGGAAGTTTTCAGAAAGGTGGTGGGATAATGAAACAGATTAAATACAGCTTTAAGAAGGAATGGCTGCACTTTTTCAGAACCTTCCGCTTCGGCGGCGTTATCATCGCCATCTTCTCGTTTGCAATAAGCGACCCGCTGATGTACCGTATGATGCTCGGTATGATGAATATGCTGGGCGAGGTTATGAGCGAAACAACGCTAAGCGCCGACATTTCCGCCGCGCAGGACGCGATGAGTATGGTTACGGGTATGTTTGCGGACGCGGGAATGGTTTTCGCGATGACAATGGCTGATATCTGCGCGATGGCGGTGCTTATCGTTACGCTTATTCTGATGTCCCCTGCGGGCGGCGAGCAGAAAAAGCGCGCTACCGTTATCCCCCTGTCTAGCGGGCTTACTAACACCTGCTACCTTATCCCCAAGTTCGTTATGTACCCCGCGACGGTTTTCGCTATGACATTTGTGGCGGCGCTCGTTTCGGGCGGGCTGTGCAACGCGCTGTTTGACGAAAACCACATCGGCTTCGGAATGCTGCTTCTCGCGTCGCTTCTTGCGGCGATTTACTGCACATTTGTGATTACGGTGTACCTCGCGGTAGGGCTTTGCACAAGCCGTCCCGCTGTTGCGGCGATACTTGTGTATATCGGCTCGTCGCTCGCACAGGTGCTGCTGACGGGCTTTGATATTACCGACTACAATCCGTTCACGCTGAAGATTATGGTTACGGGCGGAATGTTCGGCGGCGATTTTGTGCTCGCAGACAACGCTGCAAGCATTGCGGTCGGCGCGGCGATTTCGGTTGTACTCGGAGTGCTGATGTACTTTATGACACTTGCGGTGCTCAACGCGAAAAAGATAGACAACCAACAGGCAGACGAACCCGAGTTTTAGTCGGTCGGGTGCCCCGACAGGCAATCCCGCCTTTTGTTTGGCAGAACATTTGCATAGATTTATCAACGGCAGGGGCGAAAACCCCTGCCGTTTTCTGTCCCTCTCCTACCTTTTTGCAAACAAGACAAAAATTTTTCTCTCCCGTGCAACCTTTCCCTGTTTCTTCCGGTATTATTTACATCAGGGCAAAATATTGCTAAATAAATTACGGGAGGTATTACAATGAAAAAATTCGTTTCACTCGCTGTGGCGGGAATTATGGCGGCGTCGCTTGGTGTTTCCGCAAGCGCTGATAATCCTGTCGCTGTTCCTGTTTCAGCACCTGTCAACACAGCGGCTTCCGACGCCGAAGCGGAGCTTCGCAGCGCGCTCATAGCAGTCAAGCAGCGCATAAGCGTGCCGGAGGAAATATCGCAGTTCAGCTACTCGGTTGACAGCAACGCACTCGCAAAGACCTACTACTTCTACTGGGACACCCCCGCCGGCTCTGAGAATTACAAGTGCGTAAATGCAGTCTACTCGAGCGGAGTTATAACGAGTTACGGCTATTATGACTACTCGACCTCGAGCAGTTCCGGCGCACATCTCGCGAAGCTGTCCTCTGCGGAGCTTTATGCCAAGGCGGTTAAAGCAGTCAGAACGCTTAACCCAACCGTCGCGCCGTATCTGCGCGTCGTTTCTGACTCAATATATATGACCCCGTATGACAGCACCGCTTCGTTTACCGTTCAGCGTGTAAAGAACGGCGTGCCTGTCGAAAACGACAGAGGAAAAGTTTATCTGAACAAGGATACGGGTGAGGTAACATACTTTAATCTCAACTGGCACAGAAAGGCTTCGTTTAAGTCGAAGGACAACGCGCTTTCCGCGGACGAGGCTTGGGACAGCTACTGCGAAATGATTTCGCCCGAGCCGCAGTACGAGATATATTACGACTACGAAAACGACTCATACGCTACCCGCCTTGTATATGTGCAGGACAACTACGGCGACATCAATGCTTTTACGGGGAAAAAGAGCGATTTCCGCGCCGACGGCTACTTCGACAAAGACGGAATGTTTGACGAGGATTGCGAAGTGGAAGAGCCGAACGCAAATCCCGAAACGGGCGCGGGACATTTCACCACAGAGGAGCTCAGGGAGCTTTCGGTACCGCTGCCCTATGCAAAGCCCGAGGCGGTTATAGATATCCTTGACACCAACAAATTCCTTTTCTTCTCTGACGAGCTGCAAATGTCATACGACTACTTGTTCAAGGACACAACAGGCGGCGAGGAGAAATATTTCTACACTATAAGCTTCACGAACAGCGAGAAAGAGCATTGGGACTATGAAAATGAAAATCCCGTGGCTCCCGAAGAAAAATTCCAGTTTATGCACCACGATGAGGTTTCATTGTGCGTAAATGCGCAGACCGGCGAA
>SFHN01000121.1 GCA_004555635.1 [Eubacterium] saphenum | reverse complement strand
CCCAAGCCGAGGCAGGCGGCGATTATCTGCGTCGGAAGCAGCCCGTAGCGTATCAGCCCGTTTTCATAAAGCGAGTTTACGAGCACGATGTCAAACACTGTGAGCGCCATACAGATAAGCAGAAGAAATTTATCGAGCTTACGGATATAGGTTCCGAGAAAGCTTAAAACAATTTTCATTTGTACACCCTAAATATAAGCGAAAAACATTTTCTGTACTTTATATTATAAACACTTTACACAATCTTTGCAATAGAAACCGAGCGTAAAAAAAGTATTATAAGAAAATTCGGCATAACACATAAAAAGCCGCCCTTTTTCTGAAAAAGTTCGGCTTATTTTATAAGTGTATTTGTGAAAGTTTTCCTCTGGAAAATCACAGCACGGTGTGGGCGTGGCGCGTAACGTGGCAGCCGATGTTTACTGCCACGGGCAGACCCGCTATGTGGGTTGCGCTCTTTTCGATATTGACATACAGCGCGGTTACCGTTCCGCCGAAGCCCTGCGAGCCTATGCCGAGCTTGTTGATTTCGTCAAGCATTTTCTGCTCCATTTCGGCGTATGCGGGGTCGGGGTTTCTCTCGGAAAGGTCGCGGCAGAGCGCCTTTTTCGCGAGATACGCGCTGTACTCGAAGTCGCCGCCTATTCCCACGCCGACAACTATCGGCGGGCAGGGGTTGCTTCCCGCTAGCGACACCGTTTCCTTTACAAACGCGATGATGTCCTGCTTTGTCGCCGAGGGAGTGAACATCTTTAGCCTGCTCATATTCTCGCTGCCGAAGCCCTTAGGCGCAGCCATAAGCGAGATTTTGTCGCCTGGGACTATTCTCGTGTGGATAACCGCGGGGGTGTTGTTGTTCGTGTTTTTGCGCTCAATCGGGTCGCCGACAATCGACAGGCGAAGCCTGCCCTCAACATAACCCTTTGCAACGCCCGCGTTTACTGCGTCCTCGAACGCTCCGCCCGTGATATGCACGTCCTGTCCGACCTCCGCGAAGATAACCGCCATTCCCGTGTCCTGACAAATCGGCACGCCAAGCTCGTCTGCGCAGTCAAGGTTTGCGATGATATCGCCGAGAACGCCCTTGCAGACGGGGCTTTCCTCCTTTTCGGAGCAGCTTGTTATACACTCTCTCATACCGCAGGGCAGGTGCAGGTTTGCGTCTACGCAAAGCTTTGCTACTGCCTCGGTGATTTCGCTTGCATTTATTTCACGCATAATGATTGTCCTTTCGTTTAGTTGTGGGAATAATCCCTGCGGTCACTTTCTGAACGCAATCGCTCCGCCTACGGAAACCAGTTCGGGCGTTACCGATATGTCAAGCGGGTCGCCCCTGAACAGCGAAAAGTCCGCGTCCTTTCCCACTTCTACGGAGCCAAGCCTGTCGGCAGCGCCGATTACCTCCGCCGCCGTAATGGTTATCGCGCGCAGGGCTGTTTCGCGGTCAAGCCCGCCGCGCACCGCAAGCGCCGCCGTCAGCGGAAGATACTGTATAGGCGTTTCGGGGTGGTCGGTGCAGATACCGAACCGTATGCCGTGGCGGTTAAGCTCCGCAGCGGTGCTTATGCTGTGGTTTTGCAGCTCGGGCTTGCCCCTGTCGCCGAAAACCGGACCTACGACAACCGCGGGGTTTTCCTCGCTAAGCTCGTCCGCGATAAGCGCACCGTCGGTGCAGTGTATCAGCACATAGTCAAGCCGAAACTCGTTTGCAATGCGTATTGCTGTGAAAATATCGTCCGCACGGTGGCAGTGAAAGTGCGCTTTCAGCTTGTTTTTGTCGCTGAACAGCGGAAGCAGCGCCTCGCACTTCGCGTCGTAGTCGGGGAGAGAAACTTCGTCGTCCGTTCCTTTAAGGCGCTCGTATTCCGCAAGGTCGTTGCGGTAGCGCTTCGCCTTCGTCAGCTGCTCGCGGATTATCGCGGCGGTCGCCATACGCGTAACGGGGCTTTCGTCGCGCTCGTTGTAGGTGTTCTTCGGGTTCTCACCGAGCGCGAATTTGATTGCCGCGGGCGACTGCACCACAAGCTTGTCAACGCGCTTTGAGCCGAACGTTTTTATTATGGCAAAGCTGCCGCCGATGGGGTTTGCGCTGCCGACGCCTGTGCAAACTGCCGTAACTCCCGCCTGCACCGCGTCGGAAAAGCAGCGGTCAAGCGGGTTTATGCTGTCGATTGCGCGAAGCTGCGGGGTAGAGGGGTCGGTGTCCTCGTTTCCGTCCTCGCCCTCAAAGGTCAGCCCGTCGTCCCACATTCCGAGGTGACAGTGCGGGTCGATAAAACCGGGGTAAAGCACCGCGCCGTTTCCGTCGATAACCTCGTCGGCGGTTTCGGTGTATTCGCTCATCTCGCCTATTTCGGTGAAAACTCCGCCCGCGCAGCGGACAAATCCGTTTTCGATATCCCGCTGTGCCATTGTCTTAATCTTTACGTTTTTGATTACCATTTTTCCTCTTTATTTCCTGATGTATCCGTTGTGCTCGTAAAACCTGACAAGCTTTGCGATTTCGCCCGTTATAATAACGTCGGAAGCGTTTCCGTTAACCATACAAATGCTGTTTCTGCGGTAGATTTTGGCGCGCTCGTCGTAAAGCTCTTTGAGCTGTTCTTTTGTTTTGCTCATAACAAGCGGGCGGTTCGTGTCGCCCTTAATCCGTGCGTAGCACAGCTCAAAGCTTGTGTTGATGTACACCGAAAGCCCGCTCTGCCGCGCAAACTCGGCGGTTGCGTCGTTTATCAGCGCGCCGCCGCCCGTCGCTATGACATAGCCCTCCGAAAGCTCCTTTATGTACTTTGCCTCAAGCGTGCGGAAATGCGGCTCGCCGAACTGCGCGAAAATATCGGGAATGGTCATACCCTCGCGCTCGACAATCACGCGGTCGAGGTCGATGTACTGCCTGCCGAGAAGCGCGGCAAGCTGCCTGCCGACGTGGCTTTTTCCGCAGCCCATAAACCCGCAGAGATAAACCGAGCTCATACCAGCGCCTCCATATCGGCAATCAGCCTGTCGATGTCCGCCTTGTCATAGGACGCGCCGTCCCAGATTTCGTGCGCGGCAACCGCCTGAAGCACCAGCATAGCCATACCCGTCATAACCTTAGCGCCCTTTTCGGCGGCGGTCTTTGCGAGCAGCGTTACGTTAGGGTTGTATATTACGTCAAACACGAACTTAACCCCGTCAAGCACCTCGGGCGTGCAGGGCATTCTGTCCGTTTTCGGGAACATTCCCACGGGGCAGGCGTTAAGCAGCAGGTCGTACTTTACGTCCCCGTCAAAGTCGGAAACATCAAGTGCGCCGCCGTTTATGACAACGGTTGAAACTTTGGCATCGGGCTTCTGCGCTTTTATCTCGGAGATAACCGCGTCGGCGAGCGGCTTGTCCGAGGGCAGGTGCGCTATCGTCAGGTTTCCGCCGCACAGCGCGGTTTCGATTGCCATCATTCTGCCGACGCCGCCGCAGCCGATAAGCAGCACATCCGAGCAAAGCGAAGCGCCGAGCATTTCTATGCTCTTTGTGAAGCCGTCAACATCGGTGTTGTAGCCCGTCTTTTTTTCGCCGTTTTTCACGCAGTTTACGCTGCGGTAGCGCTTCGCGCCGTCCGAAAGCTCGTCGCAGTAGTCCATTATGCCCATCTTGTGGGGAATGGTTATGTTAATTCCGTCAAGCGTTTCGAGGAAAGCGAATTTACCCGAAAGCTCCTCTGGCGCGATATCGTAGAGCTGATAGTCAACCTTTTCGCCGCTAAGCTCAAACAGGCGGGTATGTATCTGCGGCGACAGGGAGTGACCGAGCGGGTGACCGATAAGACCGAATTTGCGCATAGTGCTTTCCCCCTTACTTTCCGAGCGCTGCGAGCGCCTTTTCGAGCGTTTCGTTGTTCTCAATGTTTACCGCGTTCGCTCTGCGGAAGGTTTTCTTCACAAGCCCCGTAAGCACCTTGTTGGGACCAAGCTCAACATATGCCTCAATTCCCGCGTCGTTCATCGCGTTCATCTCGTCAACGAAGCGCACGGGGCTGCAAATATGCTTAGCGAGATACGCGGGCATATCCGAAAAGTCCTCGAGCTTTTTGCCGTAGAGATTTGCGTAGAAGTCGCAGCTCGGCGCCCTGAAATCAAAGCCCGAAACCGCCGTCTTGAACTCCTCGGCAGCCTCCGCCATAAGCTTTGTGTGGAATGCGGCGGACACCGCAAGCTTTACAGCGCGCGCTCCCATTTCGGTGAATTTAGCTATCGCCGCGTCGATTGCCGCAGCCTCGCCCGCGATAACCGTCTGAGCGGGGGAGTTGTAGTTGGCGGGCGCGCAGAAGCCTTCCGTTTCGGCGCAGACCTGCTCGATTACGGAGTTTTCGCTTCCGATAATCGCCGCCATTGCGCCGCCGGTTTTTTCGGCAGCCTTTGCCATGGCCTCGCTGCGAAGCTTGATTGCTTTGAAAGCGTCCTCCATAGTCAGCATACCCGAAGCGTACATCGCAGCGTATTCACCGAGCGAGTGACCCGCAACCGCGCAGTTATCAATGCCGTTTTCGCGAGCCGCGCAAAGCGCGATAAGCGACGTTGTGAATATCGCGGGCTGAGAAAGCCTTGTCTGTGAAAGCTCCTCGGGAGTGCTGTCGGTAAGCTTCTTCAGCAAATCAAAGCCCATAATGTCCGAGCCGCATTCAAGAATTTCGCGCGCCGCGCCGTATCTTGCCGCAAGCTCTGCGCCCATTCCGGGGTACTGGGAGCCTTGTCCCGAGAAAAGAAAAACTGTTTTCATAAAATTTTATCCTCCAAAAAAATTTTTTCAAAAAAA
>SFHN01000120.1 GCA_004555635.1 [Eubacterium] saphenum | reverse complement strand
ATTATTTTGTATTTTACCATATATAGAGCGGAATTGTCAAGAGCTAATATACATTGTATATTCGATTATTATGTTTTTTCACACTTGACACGGTATTGTGCATTTTGCAGAAAAAAATTACTGCATAATATTTCATAAGGTGGTTGAAATATTCTTTGATTTGTGGTATAGTTAAAATGTATGATTATAATTATGCCCAGAAGGGAGTTAAAATATGGAAAACGAAATGGAACAAAATGTTATCTACGGAAGAAACGCTGTTACCGAGGCGCTTCTTTCCGAGCAGGAAATAGATGTTGTTTACTTGCAGCGCGGGACGGGACAGGGCAAAATACTATCCCTTGCGAAATCGCGCGGCGTTGTCGTAAAGGAGCTTAGCGACGAGCGCCTTGCAGCACTCACGGGAACGCAAAAGCACGGCGGCGCGGCGGCACAGCTTGCGGCTTGCTCTTACGCGACGGTTGAGGACATTCTTGCGGTTTCCGCAGAAAAAGGAAAGCCGCCGTTTATCATCATCGCGGACGAAATCGCAGACCCGCACAATCTCGGCGCTATAATCCGAACGGCAGAAGCTGCGGGCGCGGACGGGGTTATCATTCCGAAGCGCAGAAGCGCTTCGCTTAACGCGACGGTTTTCAAGACCTCGGCGGGCGCGGCGGCTCATCTAAAGGTTGCGAGAGTTGCTAACCTTGTAGACACGATAAAGCGGCTTAAAAGCGAAAACATATGGGTTTACGGTATGGAAGCGGACGGAACGCCCTACGACAAGGCAAACCTAAGCGGCGCGGTTGCGCTGGTGGTCGGTTCGGAGGGCTTCGGGCTGGGGCGGCTTGTCCGCGAAAGCTGCGATATGACACTTTCGCTTCCGATGCACGGAAAGGTAAACTCGCTTAACGCTTCGGTTTCTGCGGGAATACTGATGTACGAGATAGTTAAACACCGATAATATACAGAGATTAGGAGAGAAAAAAATGTCCGATGAAAAATACAGCTTAGACGACATTCTTGCCGAGGTTGACCGAAAGCGAAGCAGCAAATCCACCGGCACCTATTCCGGCTACAACGGCAGCGTTACCGAGATAATAGGCGGAAGCGAGCTTGACGAGGTTTTGCGCACGGGAAAGCAGAAGCCGTCTGCTACCGCTGCTGCCGAGGAAAAGCGCCCCGAGCCTGTAAAGCCGGAGGCAACCGCAAAACAGCTTTCCGAACAGGAGGAAAACGCGCGCCGTGCCGCAGAAATTGCCGCTGCCGCAGACAGGAAAAAGAAGCAGGCTGCCGAAAAAGCGGAGAAGAAAGAGCGCGAAATGCGCGAGAAGCGTGAAAAGCGCAATGCGCAGACCGAGTCCGCTAAAGCGGCAAAGCAGCGCACAGAGGACGAGGTTGTGCAGAGAATTGCGCAAAGCGTTTCCGACGCAGCGGACAAGAAAAAGCACACAACCGAGCACGAGGAAACTGCCGACATCGGCGCTTCGGTTGACGCGTCAAAGCTTTTCGGCGAGCCTGAAATGCCGCAGGAAAAGCCTGATGACGACGTTATCGTGTTCCACTCAAAGGAAGACGTTGTCACCACCGAAACAATGGAGCTTAAAAAGCTTCGCCGTATCGAGGAGATAAACAAGGCGCTGCTCAATATGGATATGGGCGCGCAGACAAACGACGAGCTTCTTGACTCACTTAACCCGATGGACAGCCGCGCAAAGGCTGCCGAGGAGGTTAAGTCCAACGAAGAAGCGGAGGAAATCGGCGACACGCGCGCTGTTGCGGGAAACGAGCTGAAAAAGCTCGCAAGCGGCGCCGAGGAGCACATAAAGGAATACACCCCGTCCGTTTCAAAGTCAAAGAAATCGGAAAAGGAAAAGCGCGTTGACGAGTTCCTGTTTACCCCGCGCACGGGTATGCAGAAGAAAAACGAGGCAGACTCGCTTGTAAACACGCTCAACAAGCAGCTTGAAGCCCGTCGCGAGAGCGGAGAAGCCGCCGACCGCACGGTTGTCATAAACGACCTTTCGGAAGTCGGAAAAGCGCCGAACGAGCCGCTTAACATTGACGACAGCAAGCTAATCGACACCTCTGTTCTCGGCGGCTCAGCTTCGGACGAGGACGCAAGGATTGAGCAGGTCAGAAAGGCAGACGAGCTTGCGCAGAGCAAGAAAAAGCGCCTTTCCTCCTTTATGCTTGACGATATCGGCGACGACGACGCGGACAGCGCGGAAGAAACCGACGAGGAGGAATACGAAGACGAAATCGACCTCGACGACGAGAGCGTTATCAACGAGCGCCTCGGCAGGGAGTCAAAGGGGCTTATTTCAAGGCTTATTGTTCTCGGCGGGCTGTTTATCGCTGCGCTGTTTATCGCGATAACCAACGAGTTCAACATCGACCTCGGCGCTGTCACTAACATTATAAGCAAAAGGTATCACCCCGACTACTTCCTTTATGCATATCTGATTATCGGAATCCTCAGCCTTTCGGTTTGCTCCAGCGTTATTCAGAACGGCTTCGCAAGGCTCTTAAAGCTGCGCACCGACTCGGATACGCTTTGCGCTTTTGCGCACATTTCCGCAATCCTTGCGCTTATCCCCTATCTCACGCTTTCGGGAAATGTTCAGCGCGGGCGCTCGCACGTTTACCTGCTTGTTTCCCTTGCGGCTCTGATTTTCAATACCGTGTCAAAACTGTGCATTCTGAAGGCGGCGCAGCGGAACTTCCGCTTTACAAGCGGCGACGGAGCAAAGTACTTCGTGCAGCACTCCTCTGACGGCGCTGCGGATAAGCTTGCGGGAACAGCGGTTGACGGAATGCCCGAGGTGGCTTCTATGAGAAAGACCGAGATGCTTTGCGACTTTATCATCTCCACCTACTGCGAGGACATTTCCGACAGACTTACGCGCGTTTTTGTCCCAATTACGCTTATTACGGCGGTTGCGGGCGGATTTATCGCTTACTTTACGGGCACAAGTCAGTACGTTATGGACAACGTTTCGTGGGCAGCGACGGTTGCGAGCGCGATTTTCTCAATCGGCGCAGGCTTTACAGGCTCGTTTATCGTAACGCTTCCGCTGCTTGCTGCAAGCAGAAAGCTTAACGCAAACAACGCTGCTATCCTCGGCTACAACGCTATCGAGGAGTTCAGCGACGTTAACGCGTGCCTTGTCGAAGCAAAGAACCTGTTCCCCGCGAAATCCGTGAAAATCAACAACATCTGGGACTACAACAAGCACAGAAGCGCAAACGCGCCCAAAATTGCGATTGACGAAGCGATAATTTACGCGGCGAGCCTTTCCGTAACAGCGGACAGCGTGCTTTCCGACGCTTTTTTCAATATGCTTAACTACAAGCATCAGCTTTTGAAGCAGGTTACAGAGTGCGTTTACGAGAGCAATCTCGGAATTATGGGAACAATCGACCGCCGCAGAGTTCTACTCGGAAACCGCGAGCATATGAAGTCGCACCACATTGTTGTTCCCGACATAAACAAAGAATCCGCCGCAAACAAGAATAACGACGAGGTAATCTACCTTGCGGTAAACGGCGAGGTTTGTATGCTGTTTTTCGTTGAGCTTTCGGCAAACAGGCAGGTTAAGACCGATGTCCGCGAGCTTGCAAAGCACGACGTAACGCTGATTATCAAGACAGTTGACGGAATGGTTACTCCGTCGGTTATCGCAGAGCTTTTCGAGATAGACGCGGCTCGCTGCCGCATTATCCCGTTCGAGTTCCACGAAAGCTTTAAGGAGCTTACGAAATACACCTCTACGGGAAGCGCTGCGATTTCCTGCGACGGAACGTTCACAGCGTTTTCAAGCGCTTTGTGCGCGGCGAAAAACCTGCACAGAAAGATAAACTTCGGATGCATTATCTCCGCGGCGGGCTGTGCGCTCGGTATCGCGCTGGCGCTCATATTTATGCTGTTTGCAAATTACAGTATGTTCGGCTGCTTTGCTATTCTGCTGTATAATCTCGCGTTCCTTGCTATTACCGCAGGTGTTCAGGCAATCGGAAAGATATGACGCTCGACGAAGAATATATGGAAAAGGCGCTCGCTCTTGCGGAAAAGGCATACGAGCTTGGCGAGGTGCCGGTTGGGGCGGTTATTGTCGATGAAAACGGCGAGATAGTCGCAGAGGGGTATAACCTTCGCGAAACAACCCACTCCCCCACCGCGCACGCTGAGATTATCGCTATCGAGCAGGCAGCAAAGAAGCTCGGACGGTGGCGACTGTCGGACTGCACGCTTTATGTCACACTGGAGCCGTGCCCGATGTGCGCGGGCGCCGCAATCAACTCACGGCTTAAGCGCGTTGTCTACGGCGCGTTTGACGAGAAAAACGGCGCGTGCGCTTCGGTCGCAGCGCTGTTTGACGAGAAATTCACCCACATTCCCCGCGTCCGCAGCCGCGTTTTGCAGGAACGCTGCGCGGATATTCTCTCGCGGTTCTTTAAGGAGCTGCGCGACTAAATAAATCGGATAGGTCGGTTAATGAACAAGTATCAGACACTTGCAAGCAACACAATCGTGCTTGCAATCGGACAATTCAGTTCAAAGCTTCTTGTCTATGTCATGCTCAGGTTTTACACGAGTATGCTTGGCGACACGGGCTTTGGACAGGTGTCCAACATCGTAAACGCTTCTGCGCTGCTCATATCGGTTGTTACGCTCTCTATAAGCGAGGGCGTACTTCGTTATGGGCTGGACAGGGACGGCAGAGGTCCTCATGTTCTGTCTATCGGCATAAATATCGCGGTTATCGGACTGATTATATTCGCGGCGTTTGTTCCGCTGGTCGGTATGCTGCCGATGCTTAAGGGCTTTGA
>SFHN01000119.1 GCA_004555635.1 [Eubacterium] saphenum | reverse complement strand
GGTCGATTCCGTCGGGGTCGTAGATGTAGCCGTTGGAGTCGGAAACGGTAACTACCTTACCGCCAAGCTCGGTAGCCTTCTTTGTTGCATAGATAGCAACGTTGCCCGAGCCGGAGATGATAACGGTCTGACCCTCAAAGCTCTTGCCGTTAGCCTTCAGCATTTCATCGGTGAAGTAGCAAAGACCGAAGCCGGTAGCCTCTGTTCTTGCGAGAGAGCCGCCGTAGGTAAGACCCTTACCGGTGAGAACGCCGCTCCACTCGTTGCGGATTCTCTTGTACTGACCGAACATATAGCCGATTTCGCGTCCGCCTGTACCGATATCACCTGCGGGAACGTCGCAGTCGGGGCCGATGTGCTTGCAAAGCTCTGTCATAAAGCTCTGGCAGAAGCGCATAACCTCTCCGTCGCTCTTGCCCTTGGGGTCAAAGTCGGAGCCGCCCTTGCCGCCGCCCATAGGCAGGGTAGTCAGGGAGTTCTTGAAAATCTGCTCGAAGCCGAGGAACTTGATGATACCGCTGTATACGGAGGGGTGGAGTCTGATACCGCCCTTGTACGGACCGATAGCGGAGTTGAACTGAATACGGAAGCCGCGGTTTACCTGAACCTTGCCGTTGTCGTCTACCCACGGAACACGGAAGATAATCTGTCTTTCCGGCTCAACGATTCTGTCGAAAACGCCTGCCTCAACGAGGTCGGGGCGCTTTTCAGCAACAGGCTGAAGGGTTTCGAAAACCTCAGTAACTGCCTGAATGAACTCGGGCTCGCCGGGATTTCTCTTCTTTACTGTTTCCAGCAGGTCTGCAAGGTACTTGTTTGTTAATGCCATTGGTTTAGTCCTCCTACAAAGAATCACATTTTCGCTTCGCACTATGTGCGAACCACTGATATTATTATACATCAACGCATTAAATTTTGCAAGAAGTAAAATGCAAATTTTCATAGATTTTCGAAATTTTGTGACCTATAAACAAGACTTATGCGCAATAAATGGTGCTTATGCACAAAAAATCTTGTGCTAAATAAATTGTGAAAGCCAATTTCCTGCATTTTGGCAATATAACTAAATCGTTTTCAGGCAAAGAAACGCGCCGCGCAAACTCCTTTTTCGGAGCGCACGGCGCAGTAATATCACACGCTTGCCTGCCGCGAGTTTATCAGCTCGTAGTAGAAGCCCTTTGCGTTCATCAGCTCGTCGTGCGTGCCCTGCTCGACGATGTGTCCCGATTTCATAACGAGAATGCAGTCGCTCTCGCGAATGGTGGACAGGCGGTGCGCTACGACAAAGCTTGTTCTGCCCTTCATCATCTTGTCGAACGCGCTCTGAATACGCATTTCCGTGCGGGTGTCGATAGAGGAAGTCGCCTCGTCGAGTATCAGCATAGGCGGCAGCGCAAGCATAACGCGCGCGATTGACAGAAGCTGCTTTTGTCCCTGCGACAGGTCGCCGCCGTCGGTGATTACGGTGTCATAGCCCTGCGGAAGCCGCTTTATAAAGCTGTGGGCGTGCGCTGCCTTTGCGGCGGCGATGATTTCGTCGAGGGTCGCGTCCTGCTTTCCGTAGGCGATGTTGTCGCGCACCGTGCCCTTAAACACCCACGTTTCCTGAAGCACAATGCCGAAGCTGCTGCGAAGGCTGTTTCGCGTCAGCGAGCGAATCGGCTCGCCGCTTACTCTGATTTCGCCGTCAACGACGTCGTAAAAGCGCATCAGCAGGTTAATGAGCGTTGTCTTTCCGCAGCCGGTAGGCCCTACAATTGCGATATGCTGTCCGCTCTTAACGGAGAGGTTAAGGTGCTCGATAAGCGGCTTTTCGGGCAGGTAGGAGAACGATACGTTGTCAAGCTCGACCCTGCCGTCGCAGTTTTCGAGAACCTTTCCGTTTTCGTCGGATATCTCGCTGTTTTCGTCAATCAGCTCGAAAATTCTTGCGGCGCAGGCGAGCGCGTTCTGAAGCTCGGTAATGACGCCCGAGATTTCGTTAAACGGCTTTGTATACTGATTTGCATACTGTAAAAAGCAGGACAAATCTCCGACGGTGAAAGCAACGTTTCCGCTCTTTATTCCCGCGGCAACTCTCAGCGCGCCGAACACGCCTACACCCGCATACACAAGCGAGTTTACGAAACGCGTGCAGGGGTTCGTAAGCGCGGAGTAGAACTGCGCGCGCCGCCCGCAGACGTTAAGCCGTTCGTTTATCTCGCCGAACTCTTCTTCGGCGTGCTTTTCGTAACCGAATGCCTTAACAAGCCGTTGACCGCCGATATGCTCGTCGATATAGCCCGTAAGCTCGCCCTTAATCGCGGACTGCTCCCTGAACTTGTTGAAGCAGAGCTTTGAGATTATTCCCGCAACCGCAAAGGACAGGGGAGTTATGCAGACAACGACAAGCGTAATCTGCCAGTTAAGCGACAGCATAAAGCAGAGCGTTCCGACTATCGTTACAACGCCGGTAAACAGCTGCTGAAAGCCCTGAAGAAGTCCCTCGCTTACCGCGTCAACGTCGTTTACAACGCGCGAAATAATGTCGCCGTGCGCGTTTACATCTATATAAGAAAGCGGCAGCGTTTGCAGCTTCTTGAATGCGTCGGTGCGAAGCGCTTTTACGGTGGTGTGAGTTATTTTGTTTGTTGAGAAGTACATCAGCCATTGAAGCAGCGCGACCGCGGGGATAATCACGGCGATTTGCAGCAGTATAGGGGTCATCGCGGCGAAGTCAACGCCGTCTGAGGATATGCAGTCAACCGCCCTGCCGACAAGCACCGTTGTATACAGCGACAGCAGCACGCTTGCAGCCGCGCAGACGATTGCGAGAGCGACCAGCGGAAGCTGCGGCTTTACATAGCGAAGTATGCGCAAAAGAGCGCCTTTTTTTCTTTTGCCTGCCATATTATCCCTCGCTTTCCTGTTCTTTAAGCTCCTGCTCGGTGTACTGTGTGCGGCATATCTCACGGTATACGTCGCAGGTTTTCAGCAGGTGAGCGTGAGTGCCCATTCCGACGGCGCGCCCGTCGTCAAGGCAGATTATCAAATCCGCGTGGCGAATTGAGTTTGCCCTTTGCGAAACTATCACGGTTGTGACGGAGATGTCCTCCTTGATTGCGCGGCGAAGCTGCGCGTCGGTTGCATAGTCGAGCGCGCTTGAGCTGTCGTCAAGTATCAGTATCTCGGGCGACTGTGCGACAGCGCGGGCGATTGCAAGGCGCTGCTTCTGACCGCCCGACAGGTTCTTTCCGCCCTGAAGAATGCGGCTGGAAAGTCCGCCGTCAAGCTTGTCGGTAAACTCCTTTGCCTGCGCAACGCTAAGCGCTTTTTGGATATCCTCGTCGGTAACATCGGGGTTTCCGAAAGCAATATTGTCGCGAAGCGAGCCGCTTATCAGCTCGGTTTTCTGCGGTACAACCGCAATTTTCCTGCGGAGGGTATTTGTTTTGTAGCTGCCTACGTCCGCGCCGTTTAGCTTAACGCTTCCGCTTGTGCAGTCGTAAAAGCGGCAGATTAGGTTTACGAGGGTGGATTTTCCCGAGCCTGTACCGCCGATAATTCCGAGCGTTTCGCCCTTTTGCAGGGAGAAGGAGATGTCCTCAAGAGCGTGCTCGCCGCCGTTATAGGTGAAGCTCACGCTGTCAAACTCGATTGCGGGAGCGCTTTCGCTTTCCTCGGGGTCGCTCTCTGCGCCGACAACGGAGGGCTTCATATCAAACACCTCGTTTATTCGCGCGGAGGAAGCGGCTGCCTTAGTGAAGATTGTCACAAGGTTTGCGACAACGACAAGCGCGAGCGAAATCTGCGTCATATAGTTAATGAGCGCGATAACCTGTCCCTGCGAAAGCTCGCCTGCCGACACGGTTTTTCCGCCGAGCCAAACGATAAGCAGGTAAGCAGTGTTTACCACAATGAAAATTGCGGGGTTAAGCAGCGCGTTTATCCTGCCCGCTTTTACCGCGAGCTTGCGGTATTCCTCTGCGGTTTCCTCAAAGCGCTCCTGCTCGTAGTCCTGCCGCGAAAACGCTCTTACGACCCGGACGCCCGAGAGGTTCTCGCGGGTAATCCGCGAAACGCCGTCAAGCGAGCGCTGCTGCTTTTTGAACAGCTTTACGGTTGCGGTCATTATCGGGTACATAATCAGCACGATTGCCGCCATTGCCCCGAGGAATATCAGCGACAGCTTTGCGTCAATGGTAAACGCCATAATCGTCGCGCCGATAACGAGAAACGGCGCGCGGACAACAAGGCGAATCAGCATAGCAACCGCGGTCTGCACCTGATTAACGTCGTTTGTGATACGCGTAACCATAGCAGGCGTGCCGAGGTCGTCGATTTCCTTGTACGACAGGGAGTTTATGTGTGCGTAGAGGTCTGCGCGGAGCCTTGTCCCGACGCCCTGCGACGCGACGGAAGCCATATACTGACACACCAGCGCGCACATCAGACCAAGAACTGCAAGCGCAATCAGCGTAATTCCGTGGTGCAGGATATAATCGTTGTCGCCGTTTGCGATGCCGTTATCGATTATCTCTGCCATAACGAGCGGCACGATAAGCTCAAAAATCGCCTCGGTCAGCTTGCAGAGCGGGCCAATCGTAACATTGAGCTTGAAATGCTTCAGATACCTTGCGAGTTTTATCAATTCTGATGCTCCTTTATATTTTTATACGATAGTATTATACACCATTATTTTCTGTTTGTAAAGGAATAATATTACAAAACGCGGTAAAAAGGAAATTCTAAACGTGCGGTAGGGGGGTGCGAGATATCCTCCACAGCGGATTTGTGATAAACCTGTTTTACCCGCAAGACGCTGCGCAGCAGAAAACCCCGAGAG
>SFHN01000118.1 GCA_004555635.1 [Eubacterium] saphenum | reverse complement strand
CGCCGGACACCTTATCATTATAGAATAATCCCATTTCTTTGCTTTTCCTTTCGGGGTCAGAAGATGAATGCCTGCACAATTACGCCGATAATCATCACAATCGCCAAAATCAGCGCAACAACCCTGAAGACCTTCATCATACGCGCTCTTTTTTTCTCATCCATTGTAACAATTCCTTTCGTGCAAATGTGTCGCATAAAACTATTATACACCCCGCGCGGGCGTCCTGTCAAGGGCAGAGCGCAGAATTTGTCCGCACAGTTTTCTGAAAATCCTGTGAAAACCGAAAAAGTGAAGTTTTCTCGGCTTGCCAAAATGCGGATTTTGCCGCTAAGCGGGCTTTTACAATCTTCTGATAGTTTTAATTTTTCATCTGTTTTTCACAAATAAGCTATTGACAAACTATAAAAAATATCCTATAATGTTGTATACGCAACAATATTTTTGTGCGAAAAAATGGGGGGTGAAGTGTTGGAATACCGTAATTTGTGCAGGCAGCTGCGTATGCTGAACAACGCTATTCGCCGCTTTGTTGACAGCACTTCTCGGCTAAAGCGAGAGGCAGACAACCTCACCTGTTACAACGGCTGGATTATCGCGTTTTTGTATGACGCGGAGCGCGAGGGCAGGCAGGTTATGCAGCGCGACCTCGAAAACGAGTTCGGAGTAACGCGCTCTACGGCGTCGCGAATGCTTATCCTGCTCGAAAAGAAGGGTGTTATCACCCGCGAGGGGGTATCGCACGACGCGCGTCAGAAGCGGGTTGTGCTTACGGAGCGCTCGCGGGAGCTTGGCGAGAGAATGCGCGCGGAGGGCGACGAGATGGCACGGCTGCTTACCGCGGGCTTTTCGGAGGAGGAGCTTTCGACTCTTAACGGGTATCTTGTGCGGCTGATGAACAATATAGAGAATGCCAATTCTATGACAGAAAAGGAGAATACGATATGCTGAAAACGCTTGCTGCCTGTGTCAGACAGGCAAAACTGCCGGCAATTCTGACGCCGGTGTTCGTTGTCCTTGAGTCGGTGCTGGAGGTAATGCTGCCCGGCGTTATGGCAAAGCTGATTGACAACGGAATTACCGTCGGAAATATGGACGAGGTAGTGCGTTACGGCGCGCTGCTTATGATAATAACGCTCGGCGCGGTGCTGTGCGGCGTTATCGCGGGATATACCGCGTCGCGCGCTTCGAGCTATTTTGCGGAAAACGTGCGCCACGACCTGTATTATAATGTGCAGCGCTTTTCGTTCGCGAACATCGACAGGTTCTCTACTGCGAGCCTTGTAACCCGCCTTACGACCGACGTAAACAACGTTCAGCAGGCGTTTCAGATGATAACGCGAATTACGTTCAGAGCGCCCGCAATGCTGATTTTCGCGTTTATTTTCGCTTTCGGAACAAATGCGTCGCTTGCGACTATTTTCGTTGCAGTTATCCCGTTTCTTGCGATTGTGCTTTTTGCAATCGTAAAGGCTGCGTTTCCGAAATTTGAGCGCGTGTTCAAGACCTACGACAAGCTTAACGGCGTTGTCGAGGAAAATCTGCGCGGTATTCGCGTTGTAAAGAGCTTTGTGCGCGAGGAACACGAAAAGAGCAAGTTCGGTAAGATTTCCGAGAGCATTTACCACGACTTTACAAAGGCGGAAAAGACCGTTGCGCTTAACGCTCCCGCTATGCAGATTGCGGTTTACACCTGTATGCTGCTTATTTCGTGGCTCGGCGCTCATTCCATTGTCGCGGGCGGAAACGTTGAGGGTATGGGACTTACAACGGGCGAGCTTATGTCGCTGTTCACCTATGCAATGCAGATACTGATGAGCCTGATGATGATTTCGATGATTTTCGTTATGCTCACGCTTTCAAAGGCTTCCGCCGACCGTATCGTCGAGGTTCTTAACGAAAAGAGCACGATAACCGACGGCGAGAAGAACATCACCGAGGTAAGGGACGGCTCGATTGAGTTCAGAAACGTATGCTTTAAGTACTTCGATTCCGCGGAAAGAAACGCGCTCGATAATATCAGCATTAAGATAAACTCGGGTGAAACCGTCGGGATTATCGGCGGCACCGGCTCGTCTAAATCCACGTTTGTGCAGATGATTCCGCGATTGTACGACGTTACGGAAGGAGAGGTACTTGTCGGAGGCACGGACGTTCGCGACTACAACCTCGAAGCGCTTAGAAACAGCGTTGCGATGGTGCTTCAGAAGAACGTTCTGTTTTCGGGAACAATCAAGGAAAACCTGCGCTGGGGCGACGAAAACGCGACCGACGAGCAGATTGAGCACGTCTGCAAGCTTGCCTGTGCGGACGAGTTCATACAGACCTTCCCCGACAAGTACGACACATATATCGAGCAGGGCGGCTCAAACGTTTCGGGCGGACAGAAGCAGCGCCTTTGTATCGCGCGCGCACTGCTGAAAAAGCCGAAGATACTTATTCTCGACGACAGCACAAGCGCGGTTGACACCAAGACAGACGCTATGATACGCCGCGCGTTCCGCGAGGAAATCCCGAACACCACGAAGATAATCATAGCGCAGCGCGTGTCCTCGGTATGCGACGCCGACAAGATAATCGTGCTTGACAACGGCAGAATAGTTGACGCGGGCAGCCACGACGAGCTGTATGCGCGCTGCGATATCTACCGCGAGGTTTACGATTCACAGACGAGAGGAGGCGAGAACGATGAGTGAGCAGAATTACAGGGCAAAGAACCCTATGCCGATGAGAGGGAAAATGCACGGCAGGGGAATGCCGCCGATGGGACCGATGAAGTTTGACAAGAAGGTAATCGCAAGGCTGTTCGGCTATATGAAGCCGTTTAGATTTCAGCTTGTGCTGGTTATCATCAGCATCGTCATAAGCTCGATAGCGAGCGTTGCGTCCTCGCTGTTTATAAAGACGCTTATCGACGACTACATCTTCCCTATGCTCGAAACGGGCAGCAATGATTTCTCGCCGCTTCTCGGCGCGATAATAAAGCTTGGGATATTCTTTGTTCTCGGAATAATCTGCACGCTTGCGTACAACCGCCTTATGGCGAACGTGTCGCAGGGCACGCTGAAAAATATCCGCGACGATATGTTCTCGCATATGCAGACGCTGCCGATAAAGTATTTCGACACCCACACGCACGGCGACGTTATGAGCTACTACACCAACGATACCGACGCGCTTCGTCAGATGATTTCGCAGACAATTCCGCAGGTGGTTTCGTCGCTTGTGACGATTGTTGCGGTGTTTGCGTCAATGCTCAGCCTGTCGCTGTGGCTTACGCTCATCGTTATCCTGTTTCTTGCGATAATGTTCCTTATCACGGGCTTTTTTGCAAAGCACAGCGGAGCGTTCTTCTCGAAAATGCAGCAGTCGCTCGGCAATATGAACGGCTACATCGAGGAAATGATAAACGGTCAGCGTGTAATCAAGGTTTTCTGCCACGAGGAAAAGAGCAAGGAGCAGTTTGACGAAAAGAACCGCGAGCTTTGCGAAAACACCTGTATGGCGAACGCGCTTGCAAATATCCTTATGCCGATAAACAACTGTATGGGCTATGTTATCTACGTTGTTATCGCGATTGTCGGCGGTGTTATGGCGATAAACGGCGCGATGAACGTTGCGTGCTTCTCAATCGGAGTTATGAGCCTTGGCACGATTGCTTCGTTCTTGCAGCTCGCGCGAAGCATTGTCGGACCTATCGGTCAGGTTTCGCAGCAGCTTAACGCGGTAGCTATGGCGATGGCGGGCGCGGAGCGTATCTTCACCCTGCTTGACGAGCAGCCCGAAACCGACGACGGCTATGTAACGCTTGTGAATGCGAAGGTTGAAAACGGCGTTGTCACCGAAACAAGCGAGCGCACCGGCAAATGGGCTTGGAAGCACCCGCACGGCGACGGCACGGTGACCTACACCGAGCTTACGGGAAATATTGTGCTTGACGACGTCGATTTCGGCTACGACCCCGAAAAGCTTGTCCTGCACAACATCGACATCTACGCCGAACAGGGGCAGAAGGTTGCCTTTGTCGGAGCGACGGGCGCAGGCAAGACGACTATCACAAACCTTATAAACCGCTTCTACGACATCGACGACGGAAAAATCCGCTACGATGGCATAAACATCAACAAAATCAAGAAGTCGGACCTTCGCCGCTCGCTCGGCGTGGTGCTTCAGGACGTAAACCTGTTTACGGGCACGGTTATGGATAACCTCCGCTACGGCAAGCCCGACGCTACCGACGAGGAGTGCATAGCCGCCGCAAAGCTTGCGAATGCCGACGGGTTTATCCGTATGCTTCCCGAGGGCTATTCTACCGTGCTGAAGGGCGACGGCAGCGACCTTTCGCAGGGTCAGCGCCAGCTTATCTCAATAGCGAGAGCGGCGGTTGCCGACCCGCCCGTTATGATACTCGACGAGGCGACCTCCTCTATCGACACGAGAACAGAGGCGATTGTTCAGGCGGGTATGGACGCGCTTATGAAGGGGCGCACAGTGTTTGTTATCGCGCACAGGCTTTCCACCGTCAGAAATTCCGATGTGATTATGGTTCTTGACCACGGCAGGATAATCGAGCGGGGAAGCCACGAGAAGCTTATTGCCAAAAAGGGTCAGTATTACAAGCTGTACACCGGCGCTTTTGAATTGGAATAACGGAAACGACAACAGAGCGCACGGAGCTTTCCGTGCGCTTTTGGCATTAGACTAAGGCGGCAAGTCAATTATATGTAAAATACATCATTTTCCGTCTGCGAAAAACAAAAAACAGTTGAAATTTACGCTCGGATATGCTATAATTACTTATAATGTGCTATTATGGATTGGAATAGCAAGGGATTGAAAGGATATGATTTG
>SFHN01000117.1 GCA_004555635.1 [Eubacterium] saphenum | reverse complement strand
CTTTTTGCGCGCTTCATACGGCGCGAAGAAGTAGAAAAGAACGAGGAACACAACTCCTGCCAGCGCAATTATACTGCCGCGCTTCCACGAGAAGCGCTCGCTCTCGACCGCTCTTGCCGTCGCAAGGCACATTATGAGAACAGGCATAAAGTACCAGCGGGCATAGTATTCATAGCTGAACAGCACAAATGCGGAGTTCAGCACGGGAATTGCCGCAAAAACAGCGCAGACGATAAGCAGCCGCTTTATCCAGCTTTTCTTTTCCGCGCCGAAGAAGAACGCTACAACGCCCGCTATTGAGAACATCGGCAGATACACCGAAACGCTGCGCCAGCTTGTTTCGCCGCTTTCAAGGAAGTAGCTCTTTGAAAACGGGTTCGGGGGAAGGAACATACTCTTAATCGTCTGAAACAGCGTAAGCGGGTCGTTATACGTCAGAATATTTGCCCCGTGAATAAGAACGCCCACGCGCTCCATACTCAGTACATACGCAATCGACGGAACGAAGATTATTCCCGCAACCGCAACTCCGATTACGCTCTCAAATGCAAGGCAGAAGAAATCGCGGACGTTTATGCGAAAATGCGTGTCGGACACAAGACGCGTGATAAAATACAGCACAAGGAACACGCATTCGCCGATGAAAAAGAAGTAGTTTACCGCAGCGCAGACAGCAACCGACAGCGCAAACACCGCGCGCCGCTTGCACACGACAGCCTCCTCCAGCCCGATAAGCAGAAGCGGGAAGAAGCAGATAACCTCGTGGAAATGGAAGAACACGGAGTTAAGCAGAGAATAGCCCGAAAAAGCGTAAAGCAGCGCACCGATAAGCGCGCTCTGAGGGCGCGCAACAAAGCGTCTTAGATAGATATGCGCAAACAGACCGCTGAACGAGATTTTCAGCACAAGCAGCGGCGCCATAAGGTACATAGACCAGCTTGCGGGGAAAAGGCAGGCAAGCCAGAAAAACGGGCTTCCCAAAGTGTAGAAGCTGTATGCGCCAAGCAGGCTTGCGCCCATATTTGTATTCCAGCTCCAGCCGAGATTTCCGCTGTGAATGGCTTCAATGCAGGTTTTGTAAAAGGGGATTTCCTGCAGATTATAGTCGCCGTACAGGATAAGAAAGCCCTTGCTGTATATTACTACGGGAAGTATTGCCACAATTGCCGTCACCATAGACAGGAAGAATGCCTGAAGCCTGTATTTTCTTTCGATATTTTTCATCCGTTATGTCCTCCGCCGCTTGACGGTTTTCCTTTCAAAAACTATCCGCTGCCCCAAAAGAGCAGCGGAAACCCTTTCCGCCGAAAAAAGGCGGATAATTACATCTTCTCGGGAGCCTCTACCTTGAGCAGCGTAAGAACATTTCTGAGAACGGTTCTTGAAGCGTCGCACAGCGCAAGGCGCGAAAGCCTTACGTCGTCGGCAGCGTCCTTTATCGTGCAGCTGTCGTAGAACTTGTGGTATGCCTGCGCCAGCTCAAACGCGTACTTTGTGAGCGCGGAGGGGTTGTAGTCCTTCGCTGCGTCGTTTATCATCTCGGGCATTTCCGCAAGCTTTCTGATAAGAGCAAGCTCGGAAGGCTCTGCATAGCTGACCGCGCCGCCGCTGTACTTAACGCCGTCCTCTGCGAGCTTTTCGATAACGCGGCAGATACGCGCGTGGGCATACTGAACGTAGAACACGGGGTTCTTGCTAGACTCCTCAACCGCAAGGTCGAGGTCGAACTCGAGGTGGGTGTTCGCGTCGCGAAGGTTGAAGAAGAAGCGCGCCGCGTCAATCGGCACCTCGTCAAGAAGCGTCGAAAGCGTTATCGCCTTGCCCGAGCGCTTTGAAAGCTTAACCGTTTCGCCGCCGCGAACCAGCATTACCATCTGCATAATCACAACGTCGAGCCTGCTGTCGTCAATTCCCATAGCGGCAAGGCAGATACGCATACGCTGAACGTAGCCGTGGTGGTCTGCGCCGAGCACGTTAATTGCCTTGTCATAGCCGCGCGTAACCAGCTTGTCGTAGTGATATGCAATATCGGGGACAATGTACGTCGGGAAGCCGTTTGAGCGCACAAGCACAAAGTCGCTGTCGCCGCCGAAATCGGTAGCGCGAAGCCACAATGCGCCCTCGCTCTCATAGGTGTGTCCGCCCGCCTTAAGCTTTTCGATTACGGCAGCAACCGCGCCGCTGTTGTGAAGCGTGCTCTCCTTGAACCAGTTGTCGTACTTAATGCGGTACTTCAGCAGGTCGGTTTCAAGCCGCGCCTCGTTTATCGGCAGCGCATATGCCACCAACGCCTTTTTGCGCTCCTCAGCGGGCTTCGCGGAAAGCTCCGCGCCGCCGAACTTGTCATAATAGCCCTTTGCGTGCTCGATTATGTCCATTCCGAGGTAAACGTCGTTCGGCATAAGGAACGGGCTGTCCTTCTTGTCCTCGGGGTAGTTTCCGTTTTCGTCTGCGGTAACGGTGAGGTCGTAGATGGTGCGGGTGAGCTTTTCCATATCGCCGCCGCACTCCGCAATAATCGCCTGTCCCTGCTCGGTGCAAAGCTGCATATAGCGCAAATCAAGGCTCTTTCCGAACTTTTCAACCTGATTCCCCGCGTCGTTGATATAAAACTCGCGGCTTACCTCATACCCCGCCTCGGTGAGCAGCGAGGAAAGCGTGTCGCCGATAGCGCCGCCGCGCGCGTTTCCGATGTGCATAGGGCCCGTGGGGTTTGCCGAAACAAACTCAACCAGCACGCGCTTGCCCGCGCCGAGGTCGGTTTTGCCGTAATCGCTTCCGAGGTCGATGACGTTCTTCACAACGCCCGAAAACCAGCTTTTTCCCACGAAGAAATTCAGAAATCCGGGACCTGCAACCTCAATCTTATCGAACTCCGTTCCGTCAAGCACCGCCGCCTCTACAATCTGCTGCGCAAGCGCGCGGGGGTTTGTCTTAAGCGCTTTTGCCGACACCAGCGCAACGTTCGCCGAAAAGTCGCCGTGCGACACATCCGCGGGCACGGTTACCTGAAACGCGGGGAGAGGCTCCGCCCCGATTTTCCCGTCGGCAACAAGCCTGCCGAGCGCCCCCATTATGATTTCCTTTATCTGCTGCTTTGCCGTTTCTACTGCGTTGTACATTTTGTCCTCCGTTATTGTCCTTTTTATAGCTTTACTTTCAGCGTAATCTCATTTTCCGTGAGCAAGCCGCCGTTTACGTCTATCGTGTATTTCAGATGAAGCCGCCCGCCTTTTTCGGATATGCCGTTATCCAGCGCTACGGTGTGTATGCCAATCATACAGTCGCCGTACTCCGTGCCGTAGTGGCAGAAATGCCGCTTTCCGCGCTCGAATACAAGGCTCGAAAAAGCCTTGCCCGTGCGGGTCATCGTCATGGTGTCGCGGCATACTCTTAGCTGAACGTGGCTGCCCTCGTAGCCCGTCGCCTCGCTCTCGTCGTAGTCGATGAAATACGAGCCCTCGTGAACGCGGAACTCTCCCTTTGTGAAAAGCTCGGCGGTGTCGGTGTTGCCGTCGGCGGTCTGCGTCGTGTTTAAGGTGATGTGTGCGTTGTCCAATTTTTTCAACTCCGTTCGTGTATCAGCCCTCGGACGTGCGCTCTATCGCAAGCGTTATCAGTCGGTCGAGAAGCTCGGGATAGGGTATGCCCATATTATCCATAAGCTTCGGATACATACTTATTGGGGTAAATCCGGGGATAGTGTTAATCTCGTTAAGAATGATGTCGGTGTCCGTTACGAAGAAATCGACGCGCGAAAAGCCGCTGCACCCAATCGCGTGATACGCCTTTTTCGCGATTTCGCGAAGCCGCGCCGTTTCCTCCTCGCTTATTTTCGCGGGGATATCAAGCACGGACGTGCCGAGCTTGTACTTTGCGTCGTAGTCGTAGAACTCCTCCGCAGGGGTAATCTGCCCGGGGATTGACGCAATAAGGTCGACACCGTTTCCGAGAACCGCGCACTCAACCTCCTTGCCGACGATTTCCGCCTCGACAACGACCTTTGAGCTGTGCGAAAACGCGATTTTTATGCCGCTTTTAAGGCTCTCTCTGTCGGCGGCTCTCGTAACCCCGACGGACGAGCCTGCGGTCGCGGGCTTTACAAACATAGGATAGCCGCCGAGCTTTTCCTCGGTGCTGCGGCAGGCTTCATCAATGTCCGCAAGGCAGTCCCGCATTAGGCTGACGTGCGGCGCGGTCTTTATCCCTGCGGCGTCGAGAATATTGTGGGTAATCGACTTATCCATACAAGCCGCGCTGCTTGTCATATCGCAGCCGACGCAAGGCAACCCCGCAAGCGCGCAAAGCCCCTGCACCGTGCCGTCCTCTCCGTTCATTCCGTGAAGCACGGGGAAAACCGCGTCAACCCGCCGTACAATCGCGCTGTCGTCATTGCCGAAAACGATAATCCCCTTGTTCATACTGTCGGGGCTGATTACCGCGGTGCAGCAGTCGGGGTTGTTTTCCCATTCGCCCGTTTTAATGTCCTCGTATTCGCCGGGATAGTAAAGCCAATGTCCCTTTTTCGTGATGCCAATGCACATAACGTCATACTTGTCCTTAGGAATATTAGTCAGCACGGAATATGCCGACACGAGCGACACTTCGTGCTCGCTGCTTTGCCCGCCGAACAATACCGCCAGCTTTAGTCTTGCCATATTTCTCACCCTAGCGCGCCCGAAATCAAAAAGGCGCGTCCTTTCGGATTATTCTATGCGTATAAACGCGGTGTAATTCCTTTATTGCATTCCATAAAAACACATATTATATTATAACACAAACCGCCGCTTTTTGCAATAGCATTTCACACAAATAAAGCCTTTTCTCGCGCGAAAATCGAGAAATACTCCCAAAAAAACAACCCCGAGAACGGCTT
>SFHN01000116.1 GCA_004555635.1 [Eubacterium] saphenum | reverse complement strand
ATTTCGGGATAAGAAAGGGGCTTATTAAGCTGCACTCTGTTAATCCCGAGGACAAAAAGGCGCTGCAAAAATACAAGGCGCTTTACTCTCCCCACGGTACTGTGGCTTCGCTTTATCTGTGGGAAATTGCAAAACTATCCGACGAGGAAATTTCAAGAATTATAAAGGAAAACTGACAAAGCGGAAAAATGTAAACCCAAAATAACATTTTTGTGAATTTCAATTGGTTGTAAAACATTTGGGTTTATGGTAAACTGGGAATCAAGAGGTGAAGATATGGCACTTAGAATGAATAACCTGAAGCTGTACCGAAAGAAAAGCGGCTATACGCAGGAGCAGATTGCGGAAAAGCTCGGCGTATCGCGTCAGGCGGTTGCGAAGTGGGAAAACGGCGACTCGCTGCCCGATATCGAAAACGTGATTGCGCTTGCCGACCTTTATGAGGTGACGGTTGACTATCTCGTCCGCAATATGAGCGAACCCGTAAAGCCAAGTGACGACAAGGACAAGCATATTTTCGGCATTACAAAGCTTAACGACAAGGGGCAGATTACACTGCCCAAAAACTGCCGAGAGGTTTTCGGGCTTCAGGCAGGCGACGCGATACTTGTTCTCGGGGACGAGAAAAAGGGCATTGCGCTGGTTAAAATGGGTGAAATTTTCGGAAAATAGAGAAAGGGCGGTTGGTTTTGTACGCTATTGAAGCAAAGGGACTGGAAAAAAAGTACAAGGAAAAGACGGCTGTTGACGGCCTTGACCTTGCGGTAAAAGAGGGCGAGCTGTTTGCGCTGCTCGGCGTAAACGGCGCAGGAAAAACCACGACGATAAGAATGCTGTCCTGCCTGTCCGAGCCGACAAAGGGCGAAGCGTTTATCTGCTCGCACAGCTGCAAAAGCGAGAGAGAGGCGGTAAAAAAGCTTGTCGGGATATCTCCGCAGGACACGGCGGTTGCGGATAACCTTTCGGTGCAGGAAAATCTCGTTATGATGTGCGGGATTTTCGGCTTTGACAAGGAAAAGACAAAGAAAGAAACCGACAGAATGATTTCGCTGTTTTCGATGGAGGAGGTTAAAAACTCCAAGGCGAAAACACTTTCGGGCGGCTGGAAGAGAAAGCTAAGCATAGCAATGGCGCTTATCTGCGGGCCGAAGGTGCTGTTTCTCGACGAGCCTACGCTGGGTCTTGACGTGCTGGCGCGGCGCGAGCTGTGGAGCATTATCAGCGGGCTGAAATCGAAGATAACGATAGTGCTCACCACTCACTATATGGAGGAGGCAGAGCAGCTTGCAGACCGCATTGCGATTATGATTGACGGCAAATGTGTTTCGCTCGGCACGCTTTCGGAGCTTGAGGAAAAAACAGGCGAAAAAGGTCTTGAAAACGCGTTTGTAAAAATCGCAGAAGAACATGGAAAGGGGGCGGGCGTATGAAGCGTACAATGAGCTTTTCGGTAAGAGTTGCAAAGGAAATTCTGCGCGACCCACTAAGCTACATATTCTGCATTGCATTTCCGCTGGTAATGCTGATTGTTATGACACTTGTAAACGACAGTATTCCGAAGCAAGCGAATTTGACAATCTTCCGTATTGACAATCTGGCGGGCGGCGTTGCGGTTTTCGGGCAGACGTTCATTATGCTGTTTACCTGCCTTGTAGTCAGCAAAGACCGCTCGGGCGCTTTTCTTACAAGGCTGTATGCAACGCCTATGACCTCGATGAACTTTATCGCGGGCTACCTCTGCCCTGTTCTCATACTGACGCTTGTTCAGACGGTGATTACAATGACGGCGGGCATTATCGTTTCGCTGATAACGGGCGTTGAAATGAACCCGCTCGGTATTCTCACTGCCGCCGCGGCGCTCATTCCGTCATCTGTTCTGATGACAAGCTTCGGGCTGCTTTTCGGAAGCCTGCTCGGAGAAAAAGCTGCGCCCGGAATTTGCTCGATAATCATATCGGCGGCTACGTTCCTCGGCGGAATTTTCTTTGACGCAGAGAGCACGGGCGGAGTTATGCTTAACGTTTGCGATGTACTGCCGTTTTTCCACGCGGTAAAATGTGCGCGGCAGGCTTCGGTTATGGCTCTTGATAACTTCTGGCTTCACGAGGGCGTTGTGATAGCTTACGCGGTGGTTGTAACCGCTGCGGCAATGCTGGTTTTCAGAAGCAAAATGAAAGCGGATTTACAGTAACATTTCGTCGGACGGGTTTTCCCGCCCGACGTTTTCTTTATACTGCCGCGCCTAATATTGACAAAACGGCGCTTTGGTGGTATAATGTAAAGTTGAAGGGATTAGTCCGCCGCAGAGCCTTGCAGCGGATAATACAAATACAATTTATCCCGAGAAAGCCTCGGGATATTTTTATCGAAAGGATATTTTTCTTATGAAAATCAAGGCAGTAAAAGGCACAAGAGATTATCTCCCGTTTGAAGCGGAGCTGCGCGAGTCAATTCAGCAGACAATTCTCACGATATACCGCGAAAACGGCTTTCAGCGCATAATGACGCCCGCGGTCGAGGACATCGAAAACCTTGACAAGAGCGACGGCGGCGACAACCTGAACCTTATTTTCAAGATACTTAAGCGCGGCGACAAGCTGGAAAAGGCGCTTGCTTCGGGCGACGAAAAGGGGCTTTGCGATATGGGGCTTAGGTACGACCTGACCCTGCCGCTGACGCGCTATTTCTCCGCAAACAGGGCAAATCTCGCTATGCCTTTTAAGTGCATTCAGATTGACAAGGTATACCGCGCCGAAAACCCACAAAAAGGACGTCTGCGCGAGTTTATGCAGTGCGACATTGACGTTATTGGCGACAAATCGCCCGAATGCGAAACCGAGCTTATCGCTGTCACCGCAAAGGCGCTGCTGGCGCTTGATATCGGCGGATTTACCGTCCGCGTAAACGACCGCACGGTGCTTAACAAAATGCTGTCTGTGCTCGGTTTTGCCGACGAGCAGCTTATGAGCGTTTGCGTTAGCTTTGACAAGCTTGACAAAATCGGTGCTGAGGGCGTTGTGGCAGAGCTTTGTGAAAAGGGCTTTGACAAGGCGGCGATTGACAGGTTTGCTGATGTGCTGAAAAATCTCCCGCTCGACATCGAAAAGGTTACCGAGATTATCGGCGACCCGACAGTTACCGACGGGCTTTGCGGCATTATCGAAAACAGCAGGGCAATCGCAAACGGGCGCTATGGTGTTGAGTTTGATATCTCGCTTGTACGCGGGCAGGGCTACTACACCGGCACGGTTTTCGAGGTTCGCTCGGAGAACTTCGGAAGCTCGGTTGCGGGCGGCGGAAGATACGACAAGCTCGTCGGAAAATTTGTCGGCGAGGATATCCCCGCGTGCGGCTTCTCAATCGGATTTGAGCGCATTTTCAGCATTCTGTCAGAGATGGGACGCACTGCTTCTTCGCGCGAGAAAATCGCGCTGCTTTACGACGGTGACAGCTTTATGGCTGCTTACAACAAGGCTGATGAGCTTCGCGCAGAATACGACGTTTCGCTTTACCGCAAGCCGAAGAAGCTCACTGGTCTGCTAGACAAGCTGAAGGCAAGCGGCTTTTCGGGCTTCTGCTTCACCGACAGCGAGATTAAGAAATTCGGCGCATAAAAACTGCGGGAAAGGTGAACTATGACGCTTTATGCAACCGACCTCGACGGAACGCTTCTGCGCTCGGATATGACAATTTCCGACGACTGCGCAAGGAAGCTGAATATGCTGATGTCTGACGGCGTTTTGTTCACCTATGCCACGGCGCGCAGCTTTAACACCGCTGCCCCGCTGCTGAAAAAGCTGAAGCTTAATACCCCTGCGGTGTGCTTTAACGGGGTGTTTATCGTTGACCCCGTAACGGGTGAGCACATTCACGAAAACAGGCTTTCTGCAGAAGAGCTTGAAGCCGCCTGCGATTTCTTCATCGAAAATAGCTTAGCGCCGCTCGTCTATGCAAACATAGGCGGGCGCGAGCGCGTTTCATACCTCGAAAATCGCTTGGAGGACGTTATCGGCTATGTCGAGCCGAGGCGCTCGGATCTCCGTCTTAGAGCGGTGAAAAGCTACTCCGAGCTGTTTTCGGGAGAGGTGTATTACTTCACGCTGTTTAACCCGAAGATGAACATAGAGCGCCTTGACGCATTTTTTTGCAGAGAAAACGGGTATATGACAAATCTTCAGCCCGACACCTACGACAAGAGCATTATGTGGTATGAGATTTTCAGCGCGAGTGCTGGAAAGGCTGCGGCTGTCGCGTGGCTGCGGGATTATCTTGGGGCGAATCGGCTTGTCTGCTTCGGCGACAACACAAACGACCTATCAATGCTGCTTACTGCGGACAGGGGAATTGCCGTCGGAAACGCGAACGACATTTTGAAAGCGAATGCCGACGAGGTTATCGGCACAAACGACGAGAACTCTGTCGCAGAGTATATTTTCGCGGCGGAACGGAGTGAGAAGCCGCTGCCAAAGGCTGTTCCCGAGGACAGGGAGCAGCGCTTTTCTGCGGCGCTGTCGGCAGCAACAATGCGGGTTCGCGGAATTCACGGCTCGGTAGGAACACAAAACGAAAAGCTTATTCACGCGGTTCTGAAGAACTACTATGTTCCCGAGGAAAACGGGCAGGAAGTTAAAATAGGCGCATTGTTTGCGGACGCGGTGAACGAGGACGGGATATACGAAATCCAGACACGCAGCCTGTTCAAGCTGAAAGAAAAACTCAAGGTGTTTATAAGCGCGGCGCACGTCTGTGTTGTTCACCCCGTTACCGAGGAAACAAGAACCGTCTACATAAACTCCGACACGGGAGAAATCGCAAAGGAAACGGCTTTCAGAAAGCACAAAAGTATGCTTCGGTTTTTTGAGGAGCTGTACTCGATAAAGGACT
>SFHN01000004.1 GCA_004555635.1 [Eubacterium] saphenum | reverse complement strand
TTGTCCTCCAAAGCCAAAAGCGGCTTCATAGCAATTTGCCGAAGCCGCCCCGTTATCCTTTTTGTATCAGCCGAAAAGCGCGTCGTTAAGCCAGGTGTGCGCAACGTCAAGCGCCTCGTAAAGACCGGTGTACTCGCCCTTTCTCGCCTTTGCGATATCGCTCATATCGCGCGGAACAAGCTGCACCAGAATCTTGTTCGGAATATCCTCGTCGTTTATCTTCTTCGTGTCCTTAATCTGAAGTCTTGCCGCAAATGCGTCGCCGCCGCTGCCGTAGAAAATGATGTTTCCGCTGCGGATAAGAGGGAAGCCTCTGTAAAAAAATAGTTTCTCGTCTGCCATTGGTTTTACCTCCGTTTTTTATTTATCCTGCTGCCGAGCTTTCCGCACAAAGAGGAGCAGGACCTCTTTGCGCCTCGGAAATTACCAGTCAATCTTAATCTCGCCGCCGTCAATCAGCGCTGTTACATTCTCTCTTAGCCTGTCGGTGTACAGCTCGCGCACCTTGAACAGCACCGTGCCGTTTACGCTGACAATGCTCTTTCTGTCGTCGCTCTTGTAGAACTCGATTACGTCCTCTTCCCTGCCGCCGACCTTTGCGTATTCGTCGGTATACCTGAAGCGAACAGACGCAATCGGCTCGGCGGTCTGCTCCTCAAAGAACAGCTCCTCGCCGACCGCAGCGATAACGTACTGATACAGCTCGCGGAACTTGTCGTCGTCCATCTCCGCGCCGTCAAGCGAGAAGGTGTGCGAATCTGCCGTCCCGTCTATATCAAAGAATAATGTTCTGCGTTAAGAACGAATACCACGGCGCGCTGTCCTTTGCGATTACATAAACGCCGTCGTTGTCGTCCATCATCGCGTAATAGCCCGTAACGGTGCTGAGTGCGGGAGTGTCGCCCTCCGCCTCGGTGGTTTCAAGCACCTTGTCGCCGAGGGAAAGCACCCTGCGCTTTCCGCCGTACTTGAACGTAACCACGCAGAACGGGTCGTCAAGCCCCGTCGAGGAAAGCACCTCGTCGGTCTTTTCGAGCGCATAGCAGTAGGACATCGACAGCCCGTAAAGCCCGTAGCAGAACGTCTGCCCCTTGGTAGAGTCAAGCTCGGTCACTATCGGGGAAACAATGCGGTGGGTGTTGAACGTCGTGATAATGTTATCCTCGTTCTCCGCAAGCTCTTCGAGGTCGTACATATAGCGCGCCTCGACAGGTTCGTCCAAATCCTTGCGCTCGACTATCATATAATCAAGCTCCTTGCGGTTTTCGCTGTCGTATGCCTCGGTCATTACAAGGCTGACATAGTCGCGGATATCGTAGAACGCGCTTCCCGCGGTGTAATAGCTTACAAGGTGGACGTCGCGGCTGTCTGCGGTGCGGAAATACGCCTGCGATGTGTTCGCGGGGTTCTGTATGCCGAAGCAAATCTCCGCCGAGGTGCCGTCGTCGAACTTCAGGCTTACCGTTGCCACGGGGTTTTCAAGCCCGTACTTATCAAGGTCCTGCGCGTTTTCTTCGGCAAGCTGCTTTGTCGTAAGCCCCGCCATACTGCGCACGAACGCGGAAATCGTCGTGCTGTTCGGAGTAAGCGTCAGCATCTGCGGGCTTGTGAAGTAATACTCCGTTGTCGAGGACACGTTGCCCTCGCTGTCCTCGGAGGACACAACGCGCTCGTTGCGCTCAAATGTATACTCCCCCGTTGCGTTTTTCACCGTCATAGAAAGCACGTTTTCCGGCTCTTTGTCGGTGACTGTGATTGCGGTGCTGACTTCCTCGTGGCTGTCCTCGGGAACGCTTTCGACAGGCTCCTCGGGCTTCGTAAGAAGCAGTACCATCAGAACCGCGCCCAGCACCAGAAGCACTGCCGCCGCGATAATAACGGTTTTCGTGCTTTTCGTAAGCTTTGCCATTATCTGTGCCTCCTGCGAATCCAGATTACCAGACCGATAACGATAACCACAACAGGCACGGCAACGCACAATACAATCGCAAGGGCGTTTGCGGTGGCGGCGCTCATATCAAAGGTCGCCACGGAGTAGGTCTTTGTCTTTATGACAATGCTGTCCTCCTTGCCAGAGATGTAGTTGAACAAATTTATGAAGAAATCCTGATTGTTTCCGTTTGACATCGACATAAACACATCGCCCGCAAGCATTGTCGAGCCGAACACACCGACGCGCGCAGGCTTAATCGCAGAATCGGAATGAACGCGGTATGCGAGCACAGCGTCGTTGAATGTTCCGCTTTCTGCGGTTTCTATCGAAAACTCCGCGTCCTCCGCAAGGTCAAGCGGACAGAGGAACGCTTCGTCAAACGAGGTCATAAGCACGCTCTGCTCGATGTTTCCGCGCGCGCCGTTCTCCCAGAGCTGAATTACCGGACGGATATTCGCGCCGAATGTGTAAAGCGTGCTGCCGTAGGTGTTCCCCGCAAAGGGGGTATCTTTTATCTGCTGAAAATGCGCGTAGTAATTGTTTGACATCAGGTATTGGGTATTCGTCTGACCGATAACGGAAAAATCAACCTTCATTCCCCAGTCGGCGAGGAAAGCGTCGATGTTGGGAGTTTTCGGCTGACTAGCGGACGCGAAATACAGGAACGTCTTTCCGAAAGAGCCGTTGTTGTCAAGGAAAACGTCAATTTTCTTCAGGTTCTCGTTGGACACGTCCATCGTCGGACCGAACATAACGATAAAGTCGATATCGTCGCCGATTTCGGAGGTGTTGAGGTCAAGGGTGGTTACGTCGTAGCCGTTTTTCGTGAGCATATTGCGAAGCGCGGTTGCGTCCTCCTCGCCGTAGCCCTCGGTAAACGCAACGCGGATAAGCTCGTCGTTTGACACATACATCATAGCGGAAACCGCAGCCTGCTCGATGTTCGAGCCTTTGATGACGGACGTTCCGTAGTAGGTAATGTACTGCTCAATAAGCGAAGCGCTTGCGCCCGAAAGGTCGTCGATTACCGCGAAAAAGTCGCCGGGGGTCAGTATTCTGTGCCTGCCGGTAGCTTCGCTTTCAACGACGATGTACCCCTCTGCAATGGTTTCACCCTTGAACTGCGCGGAGTAATTCGGGTTCTGATTAAGGTCGAGATAGTCGAGAGTAATTTTGTCGCTCTCCATCTCCATTTTTTTGAGCAGCTCGTTAATCTGCTTGTAGTGTGTGCCCGCCGCTTCAAAGGTCTGCTCGGGACAAAGCACCGTAATCGAAACCTCGCCCGAAAGCTGATTTTGAAGGTACTTCTCCGTATCCTCCTGAAGGGAGTATTTTCCCTCGGCAGAGAGGTCTGCGGAGGTGTTTATGCGCTCGGAGATTATCCCCACGATAACGTTAACGACTACCACCGCCGCGATAAACACAACCGTCAGCACAACCGAAAGCGTTCCGTGCTTAAAGCTGCGGACGTTGAACTTCTTTTTCTTCTTCGGAGCCTTTTCGGGCTTTTCTGCGGGAGCAGCTTCTGCCGCTTCTATATTCTTGTTTTCTTCGTTCATCTGATACACCCGCCTTTCCTTAGCTCCAGCGACGGCGCTCTATCGTGCGCATCGTCAGGAAGTTGAAGATGACGATAAGACTTACGAAAAACAGCACGTTTTTCAGGCTGAAAATTCCGTAGGTAAACTCCTGATACTTGTAAAATACAGAAAGCGAATTTATAACGCTTTTCAGCGATTCAATCGGAATGTAGCTTGCGATTATGTCAAACAGGCACAGCACGATGTTTACACCGATGCTTCCGACAGCGGCTATCATCTGATTTTCGGTAAGACCCGAGATGAATATACCTGCGGAGATAAACACGCCGCCCATAAGGCATAAGCCCACAAAGTTGCCCCAAACCTCTGCCCAGCCGAAGGTGTTACCCGCGTTTTCGGCAGCGCCCGCAAGGAACACCGCATAAATCAGCAGGATAACCGCGCCGATGAGGAAAATGAGGAACGACGCGAGAAATTTTCCCGCAACTATCCCAAACAGGCTTACGGGGCTTGTCAGCGTAAGCTGGTCGGTTTTCTGACGCTTGTCGTCCGCCATTGTGCGCATTGTAAGCACGGGGATAAGTATCATCATTATAAAGAACATCCACAGAAATGTTCCCGAAAGGCTTGCCGTGCCCGCTGTGAGGCAGGTCAGCCACAGAAACAGTCCCGAGAAGCCATAGAACACCGCCAGATACACATAGCCGAGGGGCGAGGTGAAATAGCTCTCAAATTCGCGCTTCATTATTGCCAGCATTATTTGTCCCCTCCCTCTGCGGAATTTCCGTAAAAGTCGCCCGTTGTGAGCTTCAGGAATATTTCCTCAAGCGTAAGCTCGCTGCTGCGCATAAGCAGAATGGGGTAGTTTCTCCCCGCCATACGCTTGAAAACCTCGCGGCGAACGTCCGCGCCTTCCTTTGCGTTAAGCTCAAATTCGGTGACGGTCTTGTCGATGGTGCGGTTGACGTGAACCTCCATCATATCGGGAATCGCCTCAAGCAGCGACTTTACCTCCTTCGCGGGGCCTTCAATCTGCACGGTCAGCTTGTGGTCGGCAGACAGGCTGTGCGAGAGGTTTTCGGTGGTGTCGTTCGCAACAAGCTTTCCCTTGTCGATAACGACAATCCTGTCGCACACCGCCTGAACCTCGGACAGAATGTGCGAGGAGAGGATAACGGTGTGGTTTTTGCCAAGCTTCTTGATAAGCGTTCTGATTTCGATAATCTGCTTTGGGTCAAGTCCTACCGTCGGCTCGTCGAGAATAAGCACCCGCGGGTTTCCGACAAGCGCCTGCGCAAGTCCTACGCGCTGGCGGTAGCCCTTTGAAAGGTTGCGGATAACGCGCTTCCTGACGTCGGTTATCTTAACAAGCGAGCAAATCTCCGCAAGGTGGCTTCTGCGGGGCAGCTTGCACTTTTTCAGGTCGTACACGAAATTAAGGTACTCCATAACCGTCATATCGAGATACAGCGGCGGCAGCTCGGGCAGGTAGCCTATGTTCTTCTTCGCGGCAACAGGGTCCTCGAGAATATCCACGCCGTTAATCAGCGCCTCGCCCCCCGAGGAGGAAAGGTAGCCCGTAAGTATGTTCATCGTGGTGGATTTTCCCGCGCCGTTAGGTCCGAGAAATCCGAGAATTTCGTTGTCCTCCGCAGTAAAGCTTATGTTATCGACAGCAAGCTTGCTGCCGTAGCTTTTGCAGAGATTCTTTACTTCAATCATCTTTGTCCTCCTGAAAAGGCAGGTTTGGCACAATGCGCCGTATTACATTATAAAAGCCCCGCGTGAAAGCCGTGTGAATTTTCTATGAAAAATCCGTCACTCTTTGAGCGCGGTTTCCATATCCGCGGCAATCTGACGCTTCAGCTCGGAAAGACCGCAGAACTTTTGCTCGGGGCGGATAAAGCTAACGAGCGACACGGCAATTTTCTGCCCGTAAAGGTCGCCGTCAAAGCCTATAATATGCGTTTCCATAACCGCGCCGCAGCCGTCTGTGCGGTTTTCAACCGTCGGCTTAACGCCGATGTTAGTTATGCTGCGGTACTGCTTTCCCGCAACCTCGGTGTAGCTTTTGTAAACGCCAAAGCGCGGAATGATGTTCGTGTCGGGGATTATCTGATTTATCGTGGGATAAAGCAGCGTGCGCCCTATGCGGTTGCCCTCGACAACGGGCAGCCTGTACCACAGCTCGTAGCCAAGCAGCCTGTTCGCCTCGGTGATATTGCCGCTGCGGATAAGCTCGCGGATATGCGTTGAGCTTACCATAACGCCGTCAACGCAGACGTCCGCGACAGTCTGCGCAAGCATTCCGTACCGCTCGCCGATTTGCCGCAGAAGCTGCGGAGTTCCCGCGCCGTTTTTCCCGAAGCGGAAATTCGTGCCGCAGCAGGCAAAGCCCGCGTTTAGCTTCTTTATCAAAATCTCGCTGACAAACTCCTCCGCAGACAGCGTGCATACCTCGGCGAAATCAGGCGCGTAGAGATACTCCACGCCGATTTTCTCCAGCAGCTCGCACTTGTTTTCAAAGGAGATGATGTCCTCGTTTTTCTCGAATTTCGGCAGCGTCGTATCGCAGTTGAACGTAAACACGGCGGGCGCAAACTCGTCGTGCGCAAGCGCCGCGCTTATTACACCAACGTGACCTAAGTGCAGCCCGTCAAAATAGCCGAGTGCAACCGCGGTTTTCTTATGCGGTGTGCCGTTATATGTTATATCTGTCAATGATTAACTCCAAAAACTGATTATAATGTATCAAAACGCTTAACCGAGGCAAGCTCGTCCGTTTTGGTTATTTCCGCGACGCCGATAAAGCCCTCCGCGCCGTATACCCGACACAGCCCGTCCGTCTGCGGGCGGGAATGAAGCCGCGCCGCGTCAAGCCGCGCGCCGTTTTTGTAAAGCCGCTCCTGTACCTCGTCAAGCATAACCTCGGGATAGACCGAAAACACGCTCTCAACAGGCTTCAGCAGCGAAATAAGCTGCTCATACGGCATTTCCTTTAACTCCGAAAGCGGATAGCTGTCGGCTATCGTAAAGCCGCAGCTTCGCGTTCTTTCGAGCGAGGTCATAACCGCGCCGCAGCCAAGCGCCGCGCCGATGTCGTCGCACAGCGTGCGGACGTAGGTGCCCGACGAGCAGTCCATTTGAAGAACGCCGCAGCGCCCGTCAAACTCCAAAAGCTCCAGCCGCGAAATCGTAACGGGGCGCGGCTGACGCTCAACCTCAATGCCGCTTCGCGCGAGGTCGCACAGCTTTCTGCCGTTGATTTTGAGCGCGGAATACATCGGCGGAACCTGCATAATATCCCCGCGAAACCGCTCTAGAACCGCTTCCAGCTCCTCGCGCGGGACGCAGACCTGCTTTTCCTCCGAAAGCTTTCCCCAGACGTCAAGCGTGTCGCTTGTCACCCCGAGCCGAAAGCCCGCGGTGTAGCTTTTGTCCGAGTCGGGGAGAAGGCTCACCGCCTTCGTCGCGCCGCCGATAAACACGGGAAGAACGCCCGTTGCCATCGGGTCAAGCGTTCCGCCGTGACCGACCTTCTTTGTGCGAAAGCAGCCTCGCAGCACCGCAACCACGTCAAACGACGTAAACTCCTGCGGCTTTCTTACGACGATAACTCCGTTCATATAAGCCCCGCTTTGCGGCAGGCTTCTACACAGGCGTCTGAGATAAGCCGCTGCGCTTCCTCGTATGCCACTCCCTCAAAGGAACAGCCCGACGAGCGCGCGTGACCGCCGCCGCCAAACTGCGCCGCAATGTCGGCAACGTTGATGTTCTCGGAGGAGCGCAGCGAAACCTTGAACAGCCCCGGCTTCTTCTCCTTGATGCAAATGCCGATGTCAACGCCCGCAATCTGCCTCGGGATAGACGCAAGCGCGCCGACGTCGTCGCTGTCAACGCCGCTTACGCTTGCAAGCATTTCAAGCGAAACGTTAATCAGAGCAACGTGACCGAGAGCGTAGTATTTTATGCCCGAAAGCACCATCTGCTCCAGCTTAAGTCTGCCCTGCGTTTTCATATCGAACATCGCGTAGTTAATCGGCGCAATCTGCGCGCCAAGCTCTATGAGCCGCGCCGCATAGATATGGGTCTGCGGGGTTGTGTTGGAGTATTTGAAGCAGCCCGTGTCCGTCGCCATACCGGTGTACAGCGCGTTTGCTATCGGCACGGTGATGTTTGTGCCAAGCTGAAGCAGCAGCTCATAGACAAGCTCGCACGCCGAAGCGTAATCCGCGCGAAGCACAAGCCGCTTTGCATAGCCCGTGTTGGTTTCGTGGTGGTCAAGGCACAATTCCGCCGTGTCGCCCACCGCGCGAAGCTCGCCGAGCAGCTTTGAGTCCGCAACGTCAACCGTAACTACGGTTTCATAATCGAACTCCTGCTTCTCATACGCTTCCTGCATATAGTCGAATTTCGCGGGGACAGCCTCGGGGCACTGCACGCGCGCCTTTTTCCCGAGCTGCTGAAGCGCTCCGCAAAGCGCGGAGCCGCAGCCCAGGGTATCTCCGTCTGGGCTTGCGTGCATAAGAATAAGGTAGTTGTCGCGGCTGCGGAGAAACTCCGCCGCTTCGGAAAGCTCAATCTTCATCGCTGCCCTCCTCGTTTTCATAGCCGTCGTCAGGCTCGGCGGGGTCGTTCTTGTGAAAGCCCTTTATGATTTCCTCGATGTGCTGAGAATACTCAAGCGTGTTGTCGGGCAGGAAGATTAACTCGGGAATTTTCCGCATCTTTATTCTCGAAGAAATAAGGCGCTTGAAATAGCCCGAAGCCGCCGTCATACCCTCCACCGCTTTTGCCGTTCTTCCCTCGCCGCCCATACAGGCTATCATAACCTTGCAGTAGGAAAGGTCGCTTGTCAGCTCGCAGTGGGTGACGGTGACGAAATTCTTTGCAACGCGCGGGTCCTTTACCCCCGCAACGCCTGCGGATATCTCTCGTCTGATATCCTCGTTTAGTCTGTTTAAGTTAAAGTTAGCCATATAGCCTCCTTTTCATAAGCAGCGAAATCAATCCTTGATTTCCTCCATTATATAAGCCTCGAAAATGTCGCCTTCCTTGATGTCAGTGAACTTCTCAAGGCTGATACCGCACTCGTAGCCCGCCGCAACTTCCTTCACGGCGTCCTTGAAGCGCTGAAGTCCCGCTATCTTGTCGTCGCCGACGATTATGCCGTCGCGGACAATGCGGACCTGTCCGTTTCTCGCAACCTTGCCGTCGAGAACGTAGGAGCCGGCAACAATGCCGACGTTCGTAATCTTGTAGACCTGACGAACCTCGACCTTTCCGAGAGAAACCTCGCGGAACTTAGGCGCAAGCATACCCTTCATCGCAGCCTCGATATCCTCGATTGCGTCGTATATTACGCGGTACAGGCGGATTTCAACGCCGTCGCGCTTTGCGGTGTCCTCTGCGGACGGGTGGGGTCTTACGTTAAAGCCGACGATGATTGCGCCCGAAGCCTCCGCAAGCATAACGTCGCTCTCGCTTACCGCGCCGACGCCGCCGTGGATAACGCTTACGCGAACCTCGTCGTTTGTGAGCTTTTCGAGCGACTGGCGTACAGCCTCAACAGAGCCTTGTACGTCTGCCTTTACGATAATGGGCAGGGTCTTAACCTCGCCCGACTGCATAGAGCTGAACAGGTTGTCAAGCGTAACCTTCTGATAGGACTTGAACTGCTCCTCCTTAGCCTCGTGCTTGCGCTTTTCAACAAGCTCGCGCGCGAGCTTCTCGTCCTCAACCGCAGCGAACGTGTCGCCCGCGGAGGGAACCTCGGAAAGACCCATAATCTCAACGGGAACGGACGGACCTGCGGAAGTAACCGTTCTGCCCTTGTCGTCGCGCATTACGCGAACTCTGCCGACAGCCGTGCCCGCGATAAGAACATCGCCCGTGTGAAGCGTACCGTTCTGTACAAGAAGCGTTGCGATAGGACCTCTGTTCTTGTCAAGGCGCGCCTCGATAACCGCGCCCTTTGCAAGGCGGTCGGGATTTGCCTTCAGTTCAAGGATATCCGCAGCAAGTCCGACATATTCGAGCAGGGAATCCATACCCTCGCCCGTCTTTGCGGAAACGGGAACGCAGATAACGTCGCCGCCCCAATCCTCGCATACGAGGTCGTACTTCGTAAGTTCTTCCTTTACGCGCTCGGGGTTTGCGCCTTCCTTATCCATCTTGTTTATCGCAACGATAATGGAAACGCCCGCAGCCTTTGCGTGGTTGATTGCCTCAACCGTCTGCGGCATAATTCCGTCGTCGGCAGCGACAACGAGTATCGCGATATCGGTTATCATAGCGCCGCGCGCTCTCATAGAGGTGAACGCTTCGTGTCCGGGGGTATCAAGGAACGTGATATCCCTGTCCTCAAGGTGAACGCGGTATGCGCCGATGTGCTGGGTAATGCCGCCCGCCTCGGTAGAGGTGACGTGCGCCTTTCTGATATAGTCGAGGATAGAGGTCTTGCCGTGGTCAACGTGTCCCATAACAACAACAACGGGAGAGCGCGGCTTTAAGTCCTCTGCGGTGTCCTCTACGTCGTCAAACAGACGCTCCTCGATTGTAACGACAACCTCCTTCTCAACCTTTGCGCCAAGCTCCTCTGCAACGAGCGACGCGGTGTCGAAGTCGATGGTTTCGTTTATGCTTGCCATAACGCCGAGGTTAAACAGCTTCTTGATAACCTCGGTTGCGACAACCTTAAGCCTGCTTGCAAGCTCGCCGACGGTGATTTCGTCGGGAATCTGCACCTTAAGCTGCTGCTTTCTCGCGCGCTCAAGCTCAAGGCGCTTCAGCTTCTGCGCTTCGGTTTCGCGCTTTGAGCTGAACTGCTTGCCCTTCTGCTTTGACTTCTGCTGAATTCTCTGCTTGTGCTGGAAGTTGTCGGAGTTCATCTTGCTTGCGGGAGCGATGGTTTCGTAGCGCTCGTTGTACTTGTCAAGCTCCACATAGCTGCCCCTTGTGTCAACCATCTTGGTGACCTGCTCGCCGCGCTGAACCGCCTCGCCCTTCGGCTTCTGCTGCTGAACGGGAGGTGTGTTCACCTTTATCTTGCTGGAGTCGATAGCGGGCTTCGAGGGAGAAAGCTTCTGTGCAGGTGCGGGTGCGGGCGCGGGCGCAGCGGGCTTTCTGTCGCCGAAGCGGTTGTCCCTGCCGTCGCGTCTGTCGCCGTTTACGGGTCTGCCGTCGCGCCTGTCGTCGCGCCTGTCGCCAAAGCGGTTGTCCCTGCCGTCCCTTGCGGGCTGAGAGCCGTTTCTGCCGTCGCGTCTGTCGCCGCTGTCACGACCATCACGACCGTCGCGGTTATCGCGGCGAACATCGTTTCTCCTGTCGGGCTGACGGTTGTCCTGCGGACGCTGCGCGGGTCTGTCGGGCTTGGGTTCAGGCTTAGGCTCGGGCTTAACCTCTGCCTTAGGCTCTTCCTTAACCTCGGGCTTCGGCTCGGGCTTGACTTCGGGAACAGCCTCGGGCTTAACCTCCGCCTTGGGTTCTTCCTTAACCTCGGGCTTCGGCTCGGGCTTTACCTCTGCCTTAGGTTCTTCCTTGACCTCGGGCTTAGGCTCGGGCTTTACTTCCGCCTTAACCTCCTCCTTAACCTCGGGAGCAGGCTCTGCCTTTACCGCCTTCTTCTTGGGGGCGGGCTTTTCCGCCTTGACAGGCTTCTCGCTCTTGATATCTCTTGTTGCACCGAACGCCTTTGCCATGTCGGTTACTTCGTGCATTTTTGTGTACTTGTTCAGAACGTAGTTTACCTCGTCTGCCGAGAGAGAGCTTTGTGCTTTTCTGGGCGTTCCGCCAAAGGTTTCATCAAGCAGCGTTATAAGCTCTGCGCGCTCGATACCGAGGTCGGCAGCCACGTCCTGAAGCTTGTATTTATTCTGTTTAGCTGGCAATGTAAATATCCTCCAAATAATTGATAGTCGCGCCAAATGCGCTTATTTTTCCAAGTTATGTTTAATCGAGCCGAACAGGCCGCCGTCAAGTACAAGGAATATTCCCGTGCGCTTTCCGACAGCGTCCCGCGCTTCGTCCATCGTAAAATCCGCCGTGATAAGCTCTGCCTTGTACTTCTCGGCAGCAAAACGGATTTCCTTTTCGGTTTTTGCGGAGAGGTCGCTTGCAAGTATTATGCCCGCCGCCTTTGATTTCGGAGAAGAAAGCTCCTCCACAACCGCGTCAAAGCCCATAACAAGCTTTCCCGCGCGGCGGCACAGACCGATTGTTGACAACGCCTTGTTAATCTTCGCTCAGCTCCTTTTCGAGAGATGTGTAAAGCTCCGCGGTGATAGGGCATTTCAGCGCGCGCTCAAGCTTCTTTCCCGAACGCACCGCAAACAGGCACTTTTCGTCGCGGCAGATATAAGCGCCGCGTCCCGATTTCTTCCCCGTGGGGTCAAAGGACACCTCGCCTTCCTTGCTGCGGACAATTCTGAACGCGCCTTTCTTTCCTATCATCTCGCCGCAGCCTATGCACTTTCTGAGCGGGACACGTTTTTCCTGCATCCTGCGCTCCTTACTCCGCGTCGGCGGGGGCTTCTTCCTTTTCGGCAAGAGGAACTATCTCAAAGTCCTCGGGGCTTGCCGCGCTCTCAGCCTTGATGTCGATTTTGTAGCCCGTAAGCTTTGCTGCGAGAAGCGCGTTCTGTCCCTTGTTTCCGATTGCAAGGGAAAGCTGGTTGTCGGGAACGATAACCTTGCACTCGCGCTTGTCGGGGTTGGGGTTTGTGATAACAACGTGGGTTACCTCCGCGGGCTTAAGCGCCTGCTTGATGTACTCCTTGGGGTTGTCGCTGTAAAGCACTACGTCAACCTTTTCGCCCTTGATTTCCTTTGTTACTGCATTTATACGCGATTTCTGCGGACCTATGCACGCGCCGACAGCGTCAACGTTCGGGTCGTTGCTGATAACGGCGATTTTGCTGCGGCTGCCTGCCGCGCGGCTTACTCCCTTAATCTCAACCGTTCCGTCGTAAATCTCTGGGCACTCAAGCTCGAACAGACGCTTTATCAGCCACTTGTCCGTGCGGGAAACCTTGAGGTACTGGCTCTTGTCGCCCTCTTTATATTCTTTGGATACGCCCGAAATATATACCTTGATTACGTCGCCGACGTTCAGAACCTCTCCGGGAATCTGCTCGTTCTTTGTGAGCTGAACCTCGTTGTGGTTTATGTCGAGATAAGCGTAGCCGCTCTTAGGCTCAACCTTCGTAACGGTAGCGGAAACCGCCTCGTTCTCGTAGTCGCCCCAGATTTCCGCGAGGTGCTGCCTTTCGGCGTTGCTGAAGCCCTGACGGATAAGGTCCTTCGCGTTCTTTGCGGCAATGCGCTTGAACGCCTTCGGGTCGATGGGGCAGCGGATTGTGTCGCCCGCCTGAACCGAGGGGTCAATCTTCCGCGCGTCCTCGAGAACAATCTCAATCTCGGGGGTGAAGTAAGCGTCGGCGGTTTCTATAACGTCCTTCAGCAGGCTTACGTCAAATATGCCGTTGTCAAAGTCGATGGTAACCTGAACAGCGCCCTCTTCCTCGTCCTCGAGTCCAAGCTCCTTTCTGCGGGTGAGAAGGCTCTTTTCAATCGCGCTCTTGATTTTCTCCGCAAGAACGGTCTTGTTTATGCCCTTCTCCTCGGCAAGTATTGCAAGGTTGTCGAAAATAGTTCCGTAGTCCTCGCCCTTTTGTGTCTTTCTCTTTGCCATTTTTTGTTTACTCCTCCGTTATAAGTTCTTCGTAATCGTCAAAATCATCGTAATTTATTGCAGAAACCTCGGCAACAGGCACAACCGCCTCGCCGAAATCTCCCGTAACCGTAATGTTTTCGCCGTCAAACGCGGACAGCGTGCATTTTACGTCCTTCTGCGGAAGCCCCGCCGCAAGCTTATAGGTGCGCAGGCGTATCTTCTTTCCGACGGACGCGGGAAGCTGTGCTGTGCGCCGCACGACGCGCTCAAGCCCCGCCGAGCCAATCTCCAGATAATCAACCTTGTCGATAAAATCCTGCTTGTCGATTTCGTCGTTTATCTGTCCGTTTATCGACTCGCAGTCGTCAATCGTTATCCCTCCGGGCTTGTCTATGAAAATGCGCAGATACCAGCTCGCGCCCTCTTTCATAAACACAACGTCCCAAAGCGAAAAACCGTGGCTCTCTACGATATCCCTAACCGCATTTTCTGCGGCGGCTTCTATCGAGCTGAACCCCTTTGCCAAAGCCATAAGCAAAGCTCCTTTCCCTTTAGCGCGGCACGGCGAAGCGCTTTCCCGCGCCGAAAAAACCGCCTATATAAAGCCTAAAGACCGGAGCGAACCCCAGTCTTTAGCCTAACTATCGTATATATTATACCACATCATTATAAAAAAATCAAGAGCATAGCGCGTTTTTTTCAATTTTTTTTGCGAATTTTTTTAAGGCGCAAATTCTGTGGTGCTTCCGCCTGAAAACAGAAAAAACAATTCTCAATATATGACAATAAACGGCAGATTTTGGTTGACATCACGTGCTGTTTGTGCTAAAATAGAAATAACTATTCGGCTTTTTTGCGGCACGGAGGCGGGAATTATGAACAAAGGCTCAAGCCTTACATTCAAAATAACGGCGCTTGTCGTCGGACCTATGCTGCTGCTTTCGGCGGTGCTTTCCGTGATGTTTTCCGCGACAAACTATATCCGCTCGCGAAACGCCGTTTTTTCACAGCTTGAGAGCGCCTGCGTAAGCGCCTATGAGCTGATGAAGTTAGAGGGCGGAGAGCTGTTTGACGCCAAATCTGCCGTGGAATGCTTCGATTCCATAAAGGAAAAAACGGGCGTTGACATAACGCTTTTCGAGGGCGACAAGCGCAAAATCACCACCATACGCAACCCCGACGGAGAGCGCGCAGTCGGAACGCGCGCGTCTGCTGCGGTTGTGCGGAACGTGCTGCAAAAAGGCGAGGTCTATTCCTCGGACGACATCGTGGTAAACGGCACGCGATACTTCGGCTACTATATCCCGCTTACCGATGAAAGCGGAAGCTGCGTCGGAATGGTGTTCGCGGGAAAAAGCAGCGCGGAGGTTTCCGAAAACGTAAACCGCGACACGTTCCGCGGGCTTGTCGTTTCGTGGATAGTAACGATTTTGCTCGGCTTTTTCGGCGTTGTTTTTGCGCGGAATATGTCGGGGGCATTGTCCGAGGCGGTGGTTTTCCTTGACCGCGTATCCGACGGTGACACCCGCTGCACCGCAGACGAATCGCTTGTTTCCCGCTCCGACGAAATCGGCGTTATGGGCAGGGCAGCCGTAAAGCTGCAAAGGTCGCTTCGCAGCCTTATCGCAACCGACCCGCTTACCGAATTGTATAACCGCCGCGCGTTTGACCACATTCTGTCAGAAATGAGCGAACGCTCGAAGAACGGCGAGCAAATGACGATTGTTATGGGCGATATAGATTTCTTCAAGCGCTTTAACGATAAGTGGGGGCACGACTGCGGCGACGCGGTGCTGCGCGATATCGCAGAAATTATCAGAAAAAACACCGGCGTATGCGGCGAGGCTGCGCGGTGGGGCGGTGAGGAGTTTCTCATAGCGTTCTGCGCAGAGAGCTACGAAAACGTCTTGTTGCGAATGAAAAATCTGATGGAAACGATACGGGAATACCGCTGCCATTATAACGGCGAGGAAATCCCCGTAGCGATGACCTTTGGCATAGAGAAGCACGAAAGCGGCGCCGACCCATACGAAACGATAAGGAGAGCGGACGCGAAGCTCTACTACGGAAAGGAACACGGCAGAAACGCCCTCATTGAGTCGCCCGCCGACGAAAACGAGGTCTGCAAAAGCTGAAACAACACAATAGCAAAAGCGCCGACAGGGGAAAACTCTGTCGGCGCTCTTTTCAGTTCACCTCGACAATCGTGATATTGTCGTTCGTAACGTCAACCTCGGAAAGCAGCGTGCTCTTAATCTTCGCTGCGTCCGCAGGCTCCAGCCCGTCGGTCTTTACGATGATGTTCGCGGTGTTTTCGGACAGATAGCACAGCGCGTCGTCAAACCCCTGCGCCTTTAGCAGCGTTTCTATGCGGTTTTCGCTGTCAATCAGCATTGAGAGGTTCATCGCGTCGCTCGCGACAACCGAAAGCTCGTCGGCGGTAAGGTCGCCGCCCTGATACATCGAAGCGAGAACCTCGGCAGCTTCCTCGCGGCTGCTCTGCTTGTCGAGCCGCGCCTGCGCGAAGTACGCGTCGCTGTCTGCGCTGCCCGAAACATACGCCGTTTCGCCGTACGACGAGGACACCTCTGCGGAGGGCTGCGTCAGCTTATCCTTGCTCTTTCCCGCATAGATGAAGTTCACCGCTGCCGCCGCGCCGAGAAGCACGGTAAGCGACGCGATAATCAGCTGCTTTTTGCCTAAGATAACGTTTAGTCTTTTCATAACAAATCACCTTTCCTAAAATCAGCAGGTAACGTATACCCGCGAAATACCTATACCGAGGACGTCCGCAACCGCGTTTGCTATCCGCTCCTTTACCGCAGGGTCGGCTGCCCCCGCGCACACAACCGCGCAGCCCCTCGCTTTGGGCATAACCGCGCCGCTTTCCAGCGGCTGCCGCGCGCTTCCCGCAAGCACTATCTCGGTTTCGCTGTTTCCCGAGCGCGAGCCGCTTTCGCCGTTCCCGTTTTGGGAAGTGCCGGTTTTCTCGTTTTGCGCGTAAACACGCTCGGCGGTTGTGTCAAGCGTTACCATAACGGTTGCGCTGCCCGCTCCGTCGATTTTTGCGATAAGCGCCTCCAGCCGCTGCTCAAGCCGCCGTTCCGCCTGCTCGGCGGTTTCGTACCCGATGACGGATTCGGTTTCCTCCTTTTTCGGGATAACCGAGGAGAGAAACAGAAGCGCGATTACCGCAAGCCCCGCCGCAATAATCACCCGCTTTCCCTTTTCCCCTGTGAAGAACTCCGACAGGCGCCTTGCAAAATCCCTCATATAAACTTCCTCACTCTCTTTTCTCCGCGAGAACCCTGATTTCACCGCCAAGCTCCCGCGAAACCAGCTCCGAAGCCGCCGCAAGGTCGCTCTCGTCCCCGAAAACAAGCTTCACCTGCTCTATATCTATGCTGTACAATCCCGAAATATTAACGATAATATGTACCTGCTCGGGAAAAAATCCGTTTTCGTTCAGCAGGTGCGTAACCCTGTCCGCCATATTGCGGCAAACCTTTTCCCGAAGCTCCTTGTTTACCTCGCCCGAAAAGCCGACGTACTCCTCCGAAATGCCGAGGTTATAGCTGTCCTCGTCAATGCGGATATCCGCAGCACCTGCCGCCGAAACCGCCGTCAGCAAAAACACGCCGATAATCAGAAGCGAAATCTGCCCGACGGCGGGAGATTTCCCCGACTTGTCCACAGGGACAAGCATACGGAAAAGCGCCGCCGCAATCGCCGCGGTGCATATTGACGCAAGAAATCCCACAGCAGCCTCCTTTCGCTAAGAAGCGTTTGTCATCGACAGCATAATCACCACCGCGATAATGCTTAGCAGCAAAAAGCAGCTCATCACCGCGAGCATAATCGACATCGCCGCGTCGCAGCTTTTCAGCAGCCCCGAAAGCTCCTTCAGCGAAAACATCTCGCCCGCAGCCGCCGCGCAGCTTATCGCAAGCTTATAGCACAGCGCCGTAACAAGCGTCGGGAGAATTATCACAGCCGCCGCAGCGATACCGTAGGTTCCTACGCTGCTTTTGAGCATAATCAGCCCGCCCTGCACGGTGTTCACCGCGTCTGAGATTGTCCCGCCGACAATAGGAACGCCCGAGCTTACCATAAACTTCGCCGCGCGGGTAGCGGCGCTGTCGGCGGCGTTTGCGACAAAGGTCTGAGCGGAAAGCAGCGCCGTAAACACCGTCATCAGCAGCGACAGCCCCCACGTCACGAACTTCTTCACCATCTCCCCAAGCTTTGACAGGTTAAGGTCGGGATACACCGAGCCTGCCGCCGACAGCCCGATTACCGCTCCGCACAGCGGAGCCAGAAAATTCACCGCAAGCTGAGAGAAAAGCTGCGTCGCAGCTAACGTCGAAGCGTTCATCGCGGCGGCGGAGGTAACGTGCCCCATAACCGCGACAACCGCCGTGAACACGGGGATAAACGACAGCATAAACGCCGCCGCGTCGGACAGCAGCGCAAGCGTATCCCGCAAAACGCCGCTTATCGCGGTGAGGGTTATTCCGGCGCCCGCAAGAACTCCGACAGCGGAAAACACGCTCTTCAGGCTGCCCGTGCCGCCGTCCGACATACTCTGCGAAAGCGCGCACAGCAGCACCACGCCCATAAGCGCCGCAAACAGCTTCAGCGGCGCATAAGCCTGCTCCCTCGCCATATTCAGCAGGGCTTTCAGCGCGTCGGAAAAGCTGAGCGAAAGCACCCCGCCGTTTTCGGGGTCAATGTCCATTTCGCCAAGCGCGCCGCGCGCTTCATCGGGCAAAGCCGCTTCTATCTGCGCGCGCCCGCCTGAAAACTCCGCGGCAGGCTCCGCCCGCGCGCAAAGCCCCGTACCGAGCAGCACCAAAAGCGCCGCCAAAAGCGCAATCACCTTTTCCATATCCGTTCCTTTCCCCGGCTACACCCCGCCAAGCATTTGCGTCACAAGCTCCGCAAGCGCCGTAAACACGGGCAGGGATATCACCAGCACAGCCGCGCGTCCCGCAAGCTCAAGCCGCGCCGCAATCCCGCTTTCGCCCGCGTCGCGGCAGCCGTCCGACGCTATCTGCGTGATATAGCACACCGCAAGCGCCTTGAACAGCACCTTAGTATAGCTTCCGTCAATTCCCGCGCGGACGGCAAGCTCCGAAAGCGTTTCCACGCTCGGGCGAAGCAGCGAAAGCACCGCAGCGGTTATGATTATTCCGCAGGCAATGCTTATCCCGAGCGCGGCTTCGGGGCGGTATTGCCTGACGATTATGCAAAGCGCCGCCGCAATTACCGCTATTCCCGACAGAGTAACTATATCCATCTCTCACCACAGCCCGAAAATAGATTTGATTGTTGAAAAAAGCTCGTCTATCGCGGGGATAAGCATCATCAGCACTATCACCAGCCCCGCCACCGTCAGCATCATCGCCTGCTCGTCGTGGTCGGTTTTCTTCAGTATCTGATTAAGCACCGCAACGATTATCCCGACGGCGGCTATCTTGAATAAAAGCTCAAGCTCCATAGCGTTTTCCTCGTCCTTCAGATTATGATTATCGCCGCGCCAAGTCCGCACAGCGCGCCTACCGAGCGGTAAAGCTTCTCCTTTTTCGAAAGCTCGTCTGCGGCGCTTTTTTCGCGCTCGGAAAGCCGCCCGCCGTACAGCTCGATAAGCGCAAGCTGCCCCGCCGCGTCGGTGCTGCCAAGCTTTGCTCCAAACTCGCGCAAAAGCGCAGCTTCTTCTGCGAAAAGCGGCTGCGCCGAAAGCCTGTCGCAGGCGGCTTCCCACGCCGAGCGTATATCGGGGCATTCCTCGCGGCAGCTTCCCAGAAGCTGTGCAAACCGCCCCTGCGCCCTGTCGCAAAGCTCGTCCAGCGTTGCCGCCGTGCAGCGTATCCCGAGGGAGAATCCTACCAGCATTGCAGACAGCTCAGACAGCAGCTTTTTCCGCTGACTTAGCATAAGGCTTTTGCGCCAGCCCGCCGCCGCGCACAGGAAAAACGCCGTCAGCGCCAGCAGCGGCTTCACGTTGCGCCTCCGCACAGAGGCTGCGAAAACGTGCGCTCAATGCCGCAAAGAGCGCCCCTTGTTCCGAGCAGCGCGGTTTTGTCGAAGCACGGGAGAAGCTCCCTTAGCCCCTCGCGCCGCCGCGCTTCGTCAAAGCTGCCCGCGTGCGCCGCCGCAACAAGCTTTACCCCGCAGAAAAGGCATTGCCTTACCGCGTCAAAGTCGTCGCCGATTTCGTCACAGACGATGATTTCGGGCGACAGCGACCGCAAAGCGAGCATTATCCCCTCGGACTTTCCGCAGCCGACAAGCGCGTCGGTGTTTTCACCGATGTCAAGCGCAGGCTGCCCGTGCAAGGAAGCGGAAAGCTCGTTTCTGCTGTCGATAAGCACAACGCGGTGGTTTTCCCCAAGCAGCCGCGCCAAATCGCGCAGAACGGTGGTCTTTCCGCTCATAGGCTTGCCGAGAACAAGCAGCGAGCAAAGCCCGTCCGAAAACGCCGCTTCATAAAGCGGCTCGGCGCAGCCGCGCACCTCACGCGCCATTCTTATGCAAAGCGAGGAGATGTCGCGGAAGGTTTCGGTGCGCCCCGAAACGCCGATTGTGCAGACGCTTGTCCCGCAAATTCCCACGCGGTGACCGCCCTCAAGGGTGATGTATCCCTCGCTGATTTCCCGCGAGAAGCTGTGCACGGAGTAGCGGCAAAGCTCCTGAAAGCACTCCGCGATATCCCCCGCCGAAAACGGCTCGGAGCAGGGGAAAATCCGCCCGTCCGTCGTGACCGCCGCCGCCCGCCGCCCCGCGCGAAGCCGTATCTCGGCAATCTCCCCCATTCCAGCGCCTATGCGGATTTTCGCCGCCGCGGTGCGCAGGGGTATGTCCTGTTTTTTCGCTGTTTTTGCGGTAATCATAGCACGTCCTCCGTTTCGTTTTGTACAATCTATGCCGCGCGCCCGATAAATATTCCGCATAAACTTTGCGCAAAAAAATCCCGAAAAGCGTTTTCGCCTTTCGGGTGGATTATTTGCACTAAAATAAGAAGCCGCATTTTCGCAGAATTACCAATCCGCGCCGGAAGCCGCCTTGCCCGCCGCTCGCGCCGTGGAAAACGCGATTTGCAGGTTAAACCCGCCGGTGTATGCGTCAACGTCGATGATTTCTCCCGCGAAAAACAGTCCGCGGCACAGCTTGCTCTCCATTGTTTTCGGGTTGATTTCCGATACGGCAACCCCGCCGCGCGTTATAATCGCCTCGTCAATCGGGCGAAAACGCAGGATATCCAGCCGCACTCCCTTCAGCAGCGCAATAAGCGCGCGGCGCTCCTCCCGCGTGATTTCATCAACCTTTTTCGAAGGGCTAATCCCCGAAAGCTCCGCAATCGGCTCGCGAAGCCCCGACGGAAGCAGCCCGCCGATTGCCTCGATAAACGGCTGACCCCTGCGCTCGGAAAAGTCGCGGAGCAGCCGCGCGTCAAGCTGCTTTTCGCTTAGCGCGGGCTTCAGGTCAATCACAAGCGAATAGCGCCCGCGCTGCATATCCGCGATATGCGCCGACGCGGACAAAACCGTAGGCCCCGAAACGCCGAAGCCGGTAAACATCAGCTCGCCGAAGTCCTCGTAAATTCTCTTTTCACCGTCGAAAAGCCTGACCGCGCAGTTTCGCAGATTAAGCCCCGCCGCACGGCTCACCCAGCCCTGCTCCGTTTCCAGCGGCACAAGCGACGGCTGCGGCGGTACTATCGTGTGACCCGCCTGCCGCGCGAGGGTGTAGCCGTAGCCGTCAGAGCCTGTTTTCGGGTAGCTTTTTCCGCCCGTCGCAAGGATAACCGCTTTTGCGCGCTCCGTTTTCAGCGCCCCGCCGCTTTTGTAACGCACGCCCGTGCAGACGCCGTTTTCCGTCACAAGCTCGCGGACGTCGCCTCGGATAATCTTCACACCAAGCTGATTTAACCGCTCTGACAGCGCCGTCACGACGTCGGAAGCCTTGTCCGACACTGGGAAAACGCGCTTTCCGCGCTCGGTTTTGAGCGGCACGCCAAGGCTCTCGAAGTAGTCCATCACATCAGCCGTCGAAAACGCAGAAAGCGCGCTGTACAAAAAGCGCGCGTTTGCGGGTATGTTGTTCATAACCTCGGCGAGGTCGGAGTTGTTGGTGAGGTTGCACCTGCCCTTGCCCGTTATCGCAAGCTTTTTCCCGAGCCTGTCGTTTTTTTCGATAACCGCCGCAAAAGCGCCGTATTCCGCAGCAGCGGCGGCAGCCATCATTCCCGCTGCGCCGCCGCCGATTACTATTACATCAAACATCCTTCTTGTAGACCTCGTTGCGGTCCCAGAGCTGCTCGAGCTTGCCGAAAATCTGCTCGGCGCTCTCGCGGTTTCTCGACGATACCGCAACAAGCAGCGCGTTAATAAGGCTCATCGGGGCAACAAGGCTGTCTACAAAGCTTACCATATCCGAGCCTGCAAGCAGCGTTGTTCTCGCGTACTGAGTGAGCGGGGAGTTAAGACTGTCGGTTATCGCGATGATATCCGCGCCGCTGTCACGCGCAAATCTGCAAGCCTTCTCGGTGCTTTGTGCATATCTCGGGAAGGACATCGCGATAAGCAGGTCGCCCTCGCCGATATGCACCATCTGCTGATACATTTCCGTCGTGCCGACAGAGCCGACAAGCGCAACGTTGTCAAGCAGCATACGCAGATAGTAGTGCATAAAGCTTGCAAGAATGCCGGACGACATCGCGCCCTGAATGTAGATTTTCTTTGCGGAAAGAATGCTGTTTACCGCCTCGTCAAAGCTCTTTCTGTCAACCTCGTCGATAGTGCGGCGTATCTTGTCGATATCCTGCGTCAGAACGCCCTCAACGGGGTCGAGGTCGCCTATGCGGTTTCTCGCAACGTCCATTCGCTGAATCGAGGTAAGGCGGTTTTTGATGTGGCTTTGAAGCGAGCGCTGTAGCTGCGGATAGCCCTCAAAGCCAAGCTCGATTGCAAAGCGCACAACGGTGCTTTCGCTTACGTTTACGGCGTTTCCGAGGCGAAGCGCGGTCATATACGCCGCCTTGTCGTAATGCTCGAGTATATAGCCCGCTATGAGCTTCTGGCTCTTTGAAAAGCCGGGCATAAGCTCCTCTATTCTTTGCAGTAAATCTTCCTTCATTTTGGCAAAACCTCTTTTCAATAAACGACAAGTCGTTGTTTATTACCTTATATCATACACCATTTTACGAAATTTTGCAAGAGGTAACAGGCGTTCACGCAAAATTTCTTAAAAATTTTTTACAAAACCCCTTTTCACGACAGGTTTTTTGTGCTATAATACAATTATAATGCAGAATAGTTTGCAAAAGTAATTCAAAATAAGGTTTGGCTGACGACAATCTGAAAGGTGGTGTATGAAAATGGCTTTCCGCGACATAAAGCCTGTCCGCGTTTACGACGAAGCGTCGGGCTGCACATACATCATCGGCGAGGTGTTTGCGGTCTATTCTTTCGGTGCAAACGAGCCGACGGTTTACAGCTGGGATATGGTACGTTCCGCGGCGGTTACGCGAAAGAGCGTTTCGCTTAATATGGACAAAAGCTCCTACAAAATCGCCAGGAAGCGCTTTTCCGTACCCGAGGACTACTTCCGCGCGGTTGCAATAATCGAATGTGCCTGCAAAGACTACGACATCTACTACTCCCACGAAAAGCGAATGTTCCCGCTGAAAAGCGAATACACCGAGGTTGCGCCCGGAAAGGACGCATATTTCGGCGAGGGAATGGTTGACGAAAACGAGGCTGCCGCAACCTTTATCGCGCTGATGAACTTCAAGCTGATGAAGGTGCTGTGGCTGGCGGCGCTGTGCCTTATGCTGCTGGTACTCGGCGGGCTGCATATGATTTTCGGAGTAACCCGCGAAAATATGCTGTACTTTATCCCCATCGCGGCGGCAAGCGGAGGCATAATAACGCTGCTTATCTACATAACCTGCCACGCGATTGCAAAGGCAAGGTTCCGCTCTATCGCCGAATGCGACCCCGCAAACAAGGAGGTTATGTCGTTTGTCGTATGCCGTCAGGGCTACGCCGCCTGCGAAAGCTGCGTATACGACGGCACGGAGCTTGTTCCGTGGGACTCAGCGGACTACTTTGTCGAGTCGGACAAGATGTTCATTTTCTACCGCGGAAACAGCGCGGTGGTGTACATACCCAAAAGAGCGTTCGACAAAAAGCACGTCGGCGGCGTTGCCGATGTGATTGCGCTGAACCTTGAACAGAGATAGGAGGGAAACCGTTGGGCGTTGAGATAAAAAGCGAAAACATTGACATAAACGGCAGCGGCGTTCTTCTCGTTTCCGTGAGAGAGGGCGGCGGCATAATCGGCGTTTGCTGTGCGGGTCATACCGTGCACACGGGCGACACCTCTGCGCTTTCCAAGCTGTTTTATATCGCAAACGACCCTATAATAAACCTCCTCTGCCCTAACGGAGGGAGCAAGCGCACGGACAAGCTGATTTCGTTCTGCCCCGGTTTTCAGACTGCGGATATAACGGTGCGCGAGGTGTTCAAGGATTGCTTCGAGAAAATTAACCGCGGCGACTCGCTCGAAACGGGTCTGCACGATATCTTTGCGCTGCTTACGGACGGAGTGTACGCGGTGTACACCTCGGAATACTACCCCACGGACGGTGCGGGAACGCTGTTCTGGGGCGCGTACAACATTTCTCACGAGGTTCACGGAACCGCCGAGCAAAACCGCGTTGTCGGCAAAAACCGCGTCTACCGCCCCTGCTTCGTTGTCCCGAGTCAGCCCGTAGAATGCTTTAAGGCAAAGACAAAGGCAATGACGGACGAAGCGGTAAAATCCCGCAGTATACAGGGCATTGTCTACCACCTTTCGGGGCTGCATTCGGTTCTGCTTTTCGGACATCACGGCGCGCTGTCCTGCATTGAAAAGAGCATTCCGTATAAGTGCGCAGTAATAGAAAAGCTTTC
>SFHN01000115.1 GCA_004555635.1 [Eubacterium] saphenum | reverse complement strand
GGGAACATACGCTCCGCTCTGACGGTTGGTAGCGCTTTGCGGCTCTGCCGCGGACTGCGCGTAAGCGTTCATAGGCGGAACAGCCGCCGCAGGCTGCGCTGGAACAGGCTGAACAGGTGCGCTCTGCGGGGTTTCCTGCATTACGGGAATGCTCTGCGGGACTTCCTGCATTACGGGAACGCTCTGCGGAACTTCCTGCATTACGGGAATGCTCTGCGGTGCTTCCTGCATTAAGGGAACGCTCTGCGGCGCTTCCTGAGTTATGGGAGCGCTCTGCGGAACTTCCTGCATTACGGGAATGCTCTGCGGAACTTCCTGCATTACGGGAGCGCTCTGCGCGGGCGCGGATAATCCCGTAGGCTGACCGCAGAATGTGCAGAACAGCGCATTTTCGGCAATTGTGCTGCCGCATTTTGTACAAATCATTTAATCATTTCCTTTCGAGATTTAAGTTTTAACAGGCTCCTTAAGCCCGCCGTTGTTGCGTACATAATCAAAGAGATACTGCTGCGCAACTCCCTCATAGCCCTTTGTGCAGGTGGGAAGCCCGTCGGGATAAAACTGCGCCATAAGCCGCTTTACCCACACATCGCGCGGGAACGCGTCAAGCTTGTGAAAACCGAACAGCAAAACGCAGTCCGCGACCTTGTCACCGACGCCGACAATGGTTTTAAGCCGCTCTCGCGCTTCGTTTGTCGGCAGCGCGTCAATCTCCGAGAAATCCACCGCGCCGGAGTTTATTTTCTCAACCGCGTCGCATATGTACCTCGCGCGGAAGCCCGCGCGAAGCGGCGCCAAATCGTCGGGAGTTATGCCGCTAAGCTGCTCTGCGGTCGGGAAAGCATAGCCGCCGCCCGCCCTGTCGCCGAAGCGCTCGCAAAGCCTGCCGATTATCCCCGAAATGCGCGGAATGTTGTTGTTTTGCGAGATGATAAAGCTTATTAGCGTTTCAAACGGCTCCTGCCGCAGTATGCGTATTCCCGACGAGCCTTGGCAGGCGGCTTTCAGCGTTTCGTCGGCGGAAAACCGCTCGATAAGCGCGCCGTAATCCGTGTCAAGGTCGAAATACCGCGTCCACAGCGGGATATCGCTTTCGTCAATGTTATGGAGAGTTACCTTTCTGCCATCCTGCGAGAGCGAGATTTCCCGCCCCATAGCTATGCCGCAGAAAACGCCGTTTTCCCTCTCGGAAAAGCGAAAGCACTGCCCGCAAAGGAACGTGCTGCGTATATCGAAATTCTCTTTTTCTATGATATAGTCCATTTTTTTCACTAAACCCCTTGATTATTTATGTCAATTATAATACAATATAAATATAAAATCAAGAGTGCGCGAAGGCTTTCACAAAAATTTCAGAAAAAGCGCACACAACGGAAAGGAACTTTCGCCATGAGAGAAAGCATACTTACAATCCCGATAAACGAGGTGTTTGAACCGCGCGAGGGCTGCCCTATCTGCGCTATGCGAAACACCGTTGAGCAGCACATTAGCGAGTACATAATGGGCGCAGCGATGATGGAACCCGACGTGCGTATGGAAACAAACGCGCTCGGCTTCTGCCACACTCACTTTAACTTGCTGCTTATGCAGAACAACCGCCTGTCACTCGGGCTTATGCTTAACACGCGCCTTGCGACGCTTCGCAGCGAGGTTTTCGAGAAAAAGAGCATTTTCTTCACAAAGGGCGCAAAGGCGAAGAAGTGCAGCGAAATGGAAAGCACCTGCTTCGTTTGCAGCAAGGTAGACTGGGGCGTTGAGCATATGCTGGAAACGGTGTTCACGATGTTCAGGGAGGACGCAAAGTTCCGCAACCTCTATTCCTCGCAGAGGTACATCTGCATTCCGCACTACAACCTGCTTATGTCGCACGTCCCGACAAAGCTCCCGAAAAACGAGCAGAAGCCGTTTATAGAGGCTACCGACGCGCTTGTGGAAAACTACCTAAAGGAGCTTAACGCAGACGTAAACGAGTTCTGCAACAGCTTTGACTACCGCAACGCGGGCAAGCTTCACAACGAGGATATGGAACACGTCAGAAACTCCATAGAGCGTGCCGTCGAATTCCTGACCTCGCGAAAGCCCGATGTAAAATAAACACAAAGAAAAGAAAGGCAGACTAATGGATATTTTGGCAATAGAAAGCTCCTGCGACGAAACCGCCGCCGCCGTAATACGCGACGGAAGGACAATATTGTCATCGGTTGTTGCGACGCAAATAGAGGAGCACAGGCTTTACGGCGGAGTTGTCCCCGAGATAGCGAGCCGCCGCCACTGCGAGAGCATTGTAGGGGTGGTCGGAGAAGCGCTCGAAAAGGCGGGGAAAACGGCGGAGGAAATCGACGCAGTCGCGGTGACATATGCGCCGGGGCTTATCGGCGCGCTTCTCGTCGGCGTTAACTTTGCAAAGGGGCTTGCGTTTTCGCTCGGAAAGCCGCTTGTACCTGTGCATCACATTCGCGGTCACATTGCGGCAAACTACCTCTGCCACCCCGAGCTGGAGCCGCCTTATATGTGCCTTGTAGCTTCGGGCGGACACAGTCATATCGTAAAGGTGAACAGCTATACGTCGTTTGAGCTTGTCGGCAGGACAATTGACGACGCGGCAGGCGAGGCGTTTGACAAGGCGGCGCGCGCAATGGGCTACCCCTACCCCGGAGGAAAGTTCATCGACGAGGCTGCGAAAACGGGCGACCGCAAAAAATACACCCTCCCCCACCCGAAAACGCAAAACCCCTACGACTTCAGCTTTTCGGGGATAAAAACCGCGGTGGTAAATCTTGTCCACAACGCCGAGCAGCGGGGCGAGGAGCTTGACAAAAACAGCCTAGCCGCTTGCTTTCAGTATACCGTAAGCGACATTCTCACATCGAAGTTTATCGCCGCTGCAAAGGAAAACGGCTGCGCAAAAATCGCGCTTGCAGGCGGTGTTGCGGCAAACTCGGGACTTCGCGATATGCTCTCGCGCCGTGCCGCGGGAAACGGAATGGAGCTTTATGTGCCCACCCTCGATTTGTGCGGCGACAACGCGGCGATGATTGGCTGTCAGGGCTATTACGAATATCTCGCAGGGACAAGAGCGGGTACCGACCTTAACGCCGTAGCGACAATGCGCCTTGACAAAACAGCATACTGAAAGGGACTTTTGGCTGATGAAGAACATTGTACTTATAGGAATGCCCGCCTGCGGGAAAAGCACGGTAGGAGTGCTGCTCGCAAAGGCGATGGGCTTTACGTTTATTGATACGGATATAGTGATACAGCAGGAAACGGGCAGGCTTTTGCAGGACATAATCGACAGCGACGGGCTTGACGCGTTTTGTATCGCGGAGGAGCGCGCGATCTGCTCGGTAAAGAACACCGGCGGCTGCGTTATCGCGACGGGCGGAAGCGCGGTGTATTCCCGCACGGCAATGCTTCACCTGAAGGAGCACGGGCTTGTGTACTACCTGTCGCTGCCGACGGACGAGGTGAAAAAGCGCCTTGTGAACATAAAAAGCCGCGGTATTGCGATGAGAAAAACCGACACGATAGAGGACGTTTTCGACAGGCGGAAAAAGCTGTATGAGGAATACGCCGATGTGACGGTTGACTGCCTCGGAAAATCGCTCGAGGAAACCGTAAGCGAAATCGCCGAGTGCCATAGCCTTATTTGCAGGGAAAAAGGAGAATAAAATGTCCGAAGAAGTAATTATTACGGAAGAACCGCAGCCCGCGGGCGAAAGCCGCGAACAGCTTGCAAAGGGCTTTAAGAGCCTCAGCGTTAAAATCGGCGCGGCGATGATTATTATGCTTGTGCTCAGGCTTGTCGGAAGCTTTGTTTCGGGGCTTGTCGCACCCGTGCTGCCCGAAGGGACGATAAGCTATATCGTAAGTACGCTGATATCCGACATTTTCGTATATGCGATTCCTATCCCGATAACCTATTTTATTCTTCGCGAGCCGCTCAAAGAAGCGGGAGCGCGCTTTTACAAAAAGCCCGTCTATTTCGGAAAAGCGCTGGGAATGTTCCCCGCAATGTACGGCGTGGGCATTACGGTGAACGTAATTACTATGGCGGTTATGGCGCTGATTTCGCTCGCGACAGGCGGAAGCGGAGAGGTGGAAAACCCCATTCTCTCTATGCAGGCGATAAACCCGCTGACCGCCGTGATTATGTTCGTTAATCTCGCGATTGTCGCGCCCGTATGCGAGGAGTTTTGGTTCAGAGGGCTGTTTATGCAGAGCCTTAGGCGCTACGGAAACGGCGTTGCGATATTCATTTCGGCGGTGCTTTTCGGTCTTACCCACGGAAACTTTCAGCAGTTCTTCTATGCAACCGCTGTCGGAATTGTCCTCGGCTATGTCGCAGTTGCAACCGAAAGCATTGTCACCTCGACGGTGCTGCACGCTATGCTTAACTCGGTTGCGGGCATTATGATGGTGTTCCTTGCTTCTCCCTCTGTCGCAAAGGCGGCGGAAGATATGCTGACCGGAACAGAGCCTGAAACTTCGCCCGCGCTAATCGGGCTTGCCGTGTATATGTGCCTTGTCGGGCTGCTGCTTATCGTCGGCGTAGTTATGGCGATATTCAAGCTTTTCAAGATAAAGCGCTACAAGGTGCCTACCGTTCAGACGGAGCTTAGCGCAGGAGCGCGCTGGGGGCTGTTTTTCTCAAGACCGGCAGTTGTGGTTATGATGGTGCTTGTCGCGGCGGTTTTCGCTTTGCAGTATATTCCGGTGCCGAATTGACGGAGCAGCAGAGGGTCCTTTTTATAATCTTGCAGTCGGGCATACGCGGGGTGTGCCCGACTTTTTTGCGTCCTATCGAACCAAACAGTCGCCCGAAAAATACTGCAAAAAAATTTTGCGCAACCCCTTGATTTTTTCGGAAAAAGGTGTATAATATATTTAGCACTCTACAGCAGAGAGTGCTAAAACGTGGTTTCAACTACTTTTAAGGAGATGAATTTTCAATGGAAACCAAGGAATTTAAGGCGGAAAGCAAGCGCCTGCTTGAAATGATGATAAACAGCATATATACGCACAAGGAGATTTTCCTGCGCGAGCT
>SFHN01000114.1 GCA_004555635.1 [Eubacterium] saphenum | reverse complement strand
AGGGCGGCTTTGAGATGGGCAATCTTTGGTACAACGAGCCGAAAACGCTCGCCGTTGCTTTTGACGTTATCGGCGATATTACGCTGTCTGCCGCAAGCCAGCAGTACGGCGGCTTCACCGTGCCGAGCGTTGACCTGCTGCTCGAGCCGTATGCCGAAAAGACCTATCAGAAGCAGCTTGAGCGCTACAAGTCAATGGGCGTTTCAGACGAGGTTGCCGAGCGCGAGGCGCTTGCCGACGTAAAGACCGATTTTGAGCAGGGCTTCCAGGGGTGGGAGTATAAGTTCAACTCCGTTTCGTCGTCGCGCGGCGATTATCCGTTCATCACAATGACCGCGGGCACAGGCACGGGGCGCTTTGCGAAAATGGCGAGCATAACAATGCTTGACGTCCGCCGCAAGGGACAGGGCAAAAAGACCTGCAAGAAGCCGGTGCTGTTCCCCAAAATCGTGTTCCTTTATGACGAAAATCTCCACGGTCCGGGCTGCGAGCTTGAGGACGTGTTCAACGCGGGCGTTGCTTGCTCGCAAAAGGCAATGTACCCCGACTGGCTCTCGCTTACGGGCGAAGGCTATGTTGCAAGCATTTACAAAAAGTACGGCAGGATAATAAGCCCGATGGGTTGCCGCGCGTTCCTCTCTCCGTGGTTTGAGCGCGGCGGTATGGAGCCTGCCGACGAGGACGACAAGCCCGTATTTGTCGGCCGCTTCAACATCGGCGCAGTGTCGCTTCACCTGCCGATGATTTACGCAAAGGCGCAGCAGGAGAGCCGCGACTTCTTCGAGGTGCTTGACTACTACCTGAACCTTATCCGTCGCATTCATATCCGCACCTACGACTATCTCGGCGAGATGAAGGCTTCCACCAACCCGCTCGCATACTGCGAGGGCGGCTTCCTGGGCGGTCACCTCGGCATTCACGACAAGATAAAGCCGCTGCTGAAGTCGGCTACCGCGTCGTTCGGCATAACCGCGCTGAACGAGCTTGAGCAGCTTGCTTCCAAGAAGTCCATTTCCGAGGGCGGCGAGTTTTCGCTCAAGGTTATGGAGTTTATCAACAAGCGTATTCAGGAGTTCAAGCACGAGGACGGACACCTCTATGCGATTTACGGTACCCCCGCCGAGAACCTCTGCGGCCTGCAAATCCAGCAGTTCCGCAAGAAGTACGGTATCGTGGAGAACGTTTCCGACCGCGAGTATGTTTCCAACAGCTTCCACTGCCACGTCAGCGAGGACATCACTCCCATACAGAAGCAGGACAGGGAGGAGCGCTTCTGGAACCTGTTCAACGGCGGAAAGATACAGTATGTCCGCTATCCCATCGACTACAACAAGGGCGCTGTGGAGTCGCTTGTCCGCCGCGCTATGGAAAAGGGTTTTTACGAGGGCGTAAACCTGTCGCTTGCGTACTGCGACGACTGCGGTCATCAGGAGCTTGAGATGGACGTATGCCCCAAGTGCGGAAGCAGAAACCTTACAAAAATCGACCGTATGAACGGCTATTTGTCCTATTCGCGCGTAAAGGGCGACACTCGACTTAACGCCGCAAAGATGGCAGAGATAAAAGACAGAAAGAGTATGTGATTATGCGTTACCATAACATAACAACCGACGATATGCTTAACGGCGACGGGCTTCGCACCGTGCTTTGGGTAGCGGGCTGCACGCACCGCTGCGAGGGCTGCCACAATCCGATAACGTGGGATATCGACGGAGGAATCCCGTTCGACGAGGACGCAGAAAACGAGCTTTTTGAAAAGCTGGCGCCGAAATATATAAGCGGCATAACGTTCAGCGGCGGCGACCCGCTTCACCCGAAAAACCGCGCTGAGGTTACAAGGCTTGCGAGAAAGTTCCGCGAGCTTTACCCCGAAAAGACGATTTGGCTGTACACGGGCTTTTCGTGGGAGGATATCTGCGAGCTTGACGTAATCCCGCTGTGCGACGTTATTGTTGACGGGCGGTTTGTAAAGCCGCTGTTTGACGCAAAGCTTCACTGGAAGGGCAGCAGCAATCAGCGCGTTATTGATGTAAAGGCAACGCTCGCCCTCGGAAAAATCGTTCTGTTTGACTAATTACATATGAAAAGCCGCTTCCGATTTGGTAACCGGAAGCGGCTGTTTTTTGTTTACTTAGTCGTGCTGCCGAAGCCGCCGTTTCTAAGCCCTTGTGCGTCGTCGTCGTATGTAATGCCGTATTCCACGAAAATGCCCTGCGCAAACGCAGTGCCCGCGGGGATTTCGACGGTCTTGCCCGCGTTCGTGTCGTTGGTGATTTTTATGAAGATATGCCCCTCGTTGTCCGAGAAGTAGTAGTCGCTGTCGATAATGCCGACCGTGTTGTCAAGCTGAAGGCGGAACTTGAACCCAAGCCCGCTTCTCGGGTAAAGCTTAAGCACCCAGCCGTCCTCGATTTTAGCGCGAATTCCCGTCGGCACCTTAATCGTTTCGCCGGGAGAAAGCGTGATGTCAAACGGCGCGTAGATGTCATAGCCCGCAGAACCTTTTGTGGCGCGCGCAGGGAGCTTTATCCCCTCATAAACCGCGTCCGCGTTATCAAGCCCGCTTCCGCTCTTAAACTGCTCAGGGCTTACCTTTTCAAACTGTGCAATCCTTTTCATAAACCGTCCTCCGTTTGCGCTTTGGTTTCGGTAATAAAAAAGGCAGCTCAAACGAACTGCCTTTTCAAAATGGTTGCGGGAGCAGGATTTGAACCTACGACCTTCGGGTTATGAGCCCGACGAGCTACCGAGCTGCTCCATCCCGCGATATCTATGCGCGTTTTCTTGAACGCTATATTATTATATCACACCACACCTTATTTGTCAAGTGCTTTTTGAAAAAAATTTTCAAGTTTAATTTTCCCCGAAAATAACGCAATATACGCGCCGATTTTTTCTGTGGTTTCCATAGACAAACGGGCTGAAAAATGCTATACTAATAACGACAACTCTGCCGCAAAGGGCGCGGAAAACGAAAGGAACGGACGCTATGACAGAAAATCCGAGAGAGCTTCTTCACACCGAGTTCGGGAAAACCATTTTCAAGCAGTTTACCAAAGCGCTGGCGGACTACCGCCTTGTTTCCGAGGGCGACAAAATCGCCGTTTGTATCTCGGGCGGAAAGGATTCAATGCTGCTGGCGGTGCTGTTTTCCGATTGGCAAAGGCACAGCCCCGTACCGTTTGAGGTAAAGTTTCTTGTGATGGACCCGGGATACAGCGCGGCAAACCGCGAGATGATTGAGCAAAACGCCCATAAGCTCGGCATAACGATTACCGTTTTCGATACGGACATTTTCGGCGCGGTGGAAAACGTGCGCAGCAACCCCTGCTTTCTCTGCTCAAAAATGCGCCGCGGTCACCTTTACAACAAGGCGCGCGAGCTTGGCTGCAACAAAATCGCGCTCGGACATCACTACGACGACGTAATCGAGAGCATACTTATGGGAATGATTTACGGCGGGCAGGTGCAGACAATGCTGCCGCGCGTGCGCAGCAAAAACTTCGCGGGAATGGAGCTTATCCGCCCGCTGTATTATGTCCGCGAGCGGGATATAGAGCGCTGGCGCGACGCCTGCGGGCTGAGGTTTCTGCGCTGCGCCTGCCGCTTTACGGAGAGGTGCGGCGAGGCGACGGGCGAGGAGCTTTCAAAGCGCGCGGAGATAAAAAAGCTCATAGCGTACCTCGCCGAAAAAAATCCGCAGATAGAGGCGAATATCTTCCGCAGCGTTGAAAACGTCCGCCTTGACAGGATTATGTCATATAAGGACAATGACAGAATTTATACTTTTTTGGAGGATTTCGACAAATAATTAAGTGGATTTTCTAACAGAAAGAGAGGATTTTCATAGAAAAACTGTTGAAAAAATCTCGGTATGTGTTATAATAGTATTATAGATTTTATGAAATTTTGTCGAAATGATATATATAAACACCTGCGCCTGCGGCAGAAAAAGACTTGCGGCGCGGTGCAAAAAAACGGCAAGGGGGAGTGGCATTGGCACGAAAAACGATTGGCGTCTGCGTCACAGGCTTCAATATCGAATGCGAAACAAGAATTGTCGAAGGTATCAGAGCGCGCTGCGCCGAGCAGGACATAAACATGCTGGTTTTTGCGTCGCTTGAGCACAAGACTGCCCTGTATGAAACCGAGGCTATGCCCGAAAGCATTTTCAAGGGCGAGGCGGAGGTCTTTAACCTCGTAAATTACGATATGCTGGACGGAGTGCTTGTTCTCGGCGATTCTATTATCGACCCGTCTTTTGTGGACAGGGCGTCTGCCGAGTGCAAAAAGCGCTCAATTCCCTTTATCAACATAAACGACAGCCTCCACCGCACCGAGCACAACGTCGAGCTTTCCGATAACGATTCGATGTATAAAATTATCGACCACCTTATCACAAAGCACGGCTGCCGCAAGATTGATTTTATCGGCGGCTTTAAGGTGAATTTGCAGTCGGAGGAGCGTCTTGACGCATATAAAAGAGCCCTCGCCGACCACGGTATCCCGTTTGAGGAGGAGCGCGTCAGATACGGCGAGTTCTGGCGCAAGGCGTCCGGCTGCACCGACGAGCTTTTGGCATATGACAAGCCCGACGCTATCGCCTGCGCGAACGATACTATGGGCATATTCTGTATGGAGCGCGTTCAGGCACACGGGTATTCCGTGCCCGGCGACATCATTGTAACCGGATTTGACGGCACAATCGACAGCGAGATGTGCATTCCGACGCTCACTACCGTTCGTCCGGCGTTCTATTCGGCAGGGTACACGGCTGTCGAGCAGATTGAGCGGCTTTGGGCAGGCGAGGAGGTTCCGCAGGTGGTTTACTGCGACAGCGAGTTTGTCCCGCACGAGAGCTGCGGCTGTGTTGCGTGCGACAGGCCAAAGCGTTCAAGCTTCTACGACAAGCACTATGCGGATAGTGACGATTTCATTCAGCTCAATCTACATATCCGCTCAATGAACATCAGATTTTCCTCCGCAAGACAGGCAGCGGAGCTGTATGCCGATATGGTAAATGGCGCGGATTTCTTCCGCTTTGAAAAAATGTTCATCTG
>SFHN01000113.1 GCA_004555635.1 [Eubacterium] saphenum | reverse complement strand
TGCTTCTGCTGACCGCAAAGACAAAGGTAAGGCTTCTGCCGCCTCTTACGATTTCATATGACGAGATTGATAAGGGTATGGAAATCCTCCTCGGTCTGCTTAACGCGTAATGTTCATATAATCGGTTACACTTAACACTTATTCATTGAAAGGAAAAACACTATGAAGCATTTATTAAAGCTGCTGGACCTCAGCACAGAGGAAATCATTGACATTCTCGACCTTGCCGACCAGCTCAAGTACGAGAACAAGCACGGTATCCCCCACCACATTCTCGGCGGTCAGACGCTAGGAATGATTTTCCAGAAGTCCTCTACAAGAACGCGCGTTTCGTTTGAAACAGGTATGTATCAGCTCGGCGGGCAGGCACTGTTCCTCTCCTCGCGCGACCTTCAGATTGGCCGCGGCGAGCCTGTTCAAGACACTGCGCGCGTGCTTTCGCGCTACCTCAACGGCATTATGATAAGAACCTTTGAGCAGAGCGAGGTCGAGAACCTTGCGGAGTTCGGAAACATTCCGATTATCAACGGTCTTACTGACTTCTGCCACCCCTGCCAGATACTTGCTGACCTCCAGACCGTCCGCGAGTACAAGAACAATCTCGATGGGCTAAAGATGTGCTATATCGGCGACGGAAACAATATGGCGAACTCCCTCACCGTCGGCTGCCTTAAGGTTGGTATGGACGTTTCGCTTGCCTGCCCCGAGGGCTATCACCCCGACAAGACTGTTCTCGATTTTGCAAAGCAGTACAAGAACTTCAAGCTTGTTTCCGACCCGAAGGAAGCCGCTGCCGACGCGGACGTTCTGTTCACCGATGTTTGGGCGTCGATGGGTCAGGAGGGCGAAGCAGAAAAGCGCCGCGCCGTATTTGCCGGAAAGTACCAGATTAACGATGACGTTATGTCCGTCGCAAAGTCCGACGCTATGGTGCTGCACTGCCTGCCCGCTCATCGCGAGGAGGAAATCACCGCTAAGGTATTCGAGCAGCACGCTGCCGAGATTTTCGACGAGGCAGAGAACAGACTTCACGCGCAGAAGGCGGTTATGGTTAAGCTGATGGCGCCGGAGAAGTAAGACTATAAAAGAAAAACAACAAATCCTCCTATGGTTTACAGAACCATAGGAGGATTCAGCTTGTTGAAAAACTAATATTTGCCCGCGAAGCGGGCTTTTGAAATCCATTTTTTGCCCCAGCTTTGCCGGGGAAAAAAATACTTCTATCCGCACAACTGTGCGAACTGACGGCTTTGCCGGCAGTGAGTGCGGGCAGTGCGGATGTTTCGTCGAAAAAGTCCCAACGGGACTTTTTCGACGGTCTCAAGCCTCCTATGGTTTACAGAACCATAGGAGGCTTTTGATATGCGAAAAAGATTAGCAGCAGCGCCATTTTTCGCTAGAACCACCCCTCGGCTATACCTTTTGAAAGGCGGCAGAGCGGTGTCGTGTAGAAGAAATTGTCACTGAAGAACTCCGCAGGTTTTGCTTCGGAAACCACCTCGCCGTTAAACAACAGCCCGCACCTGTCCGCGCAAAGCGCCGCAAATTCCGTATCGTGCGTCACCGCAAGCACCGCGCAGCCGCTGTCCGCCGCGCCTCGCAGAAGCTGTGACAGCGAGCGCTTTGCAAACGCGTCCAAGCCCTTTGTAGGCTCGTCGAGAAGCAGCACCTCGAGGTTTTGCGCTAAAAGCAACGCGAGCGCGGCGCGCTGCTGCTCGCCGCCAGAAAGGTCAAGCGGGTCGCGGGAGAAAAGCTCCTCAGAAATGCCAAAGCGCAAAAGCTGCCCGCGCGCCTGCTCCTCGGGAAGCACGCGGCAAAGCTCCGCCAGAACGCTCTCCTCTGCGAAAAGCGCTGCGGGGTTCTGCGGCAGGAACGCCATACGCGCGTTTTTGCCGACAATGCGCCCGCCGAGCGCTTTTACCATACCGTAAAGCGTTTTGAGAAGCGTGGTTTTGCCGCTGCCGTTTCCGCCGAGAAGCGCATAAATCTCCCCGCCGAAAAGCGAAACCGAAGCGTTTTTCAGCGCGTCGGGCTTGTCCTTTCCGTAGCTTACCCAAAGCTCCTTTGCGCTGATAACGGGCTTTTCAGAAAGCTTTGGCAAAGGGCGCTCCTCGGGGCAATGAGCCGTGAGATATGCGCGGACAGCAGCGTTTGCCCTGCCCTCGCGAACGGAAAGCGGCGTTATCCCCCGCTCCCCGGAAAGCGCGAAAATCCTCGCGGCGGCGGGAAGCGCCTCGCGCATTCTGTGACCCTCGGGAAGCGAGCGCAGAAGCTCCTCGGGCTTGCAGTCGGCGATTATCCTTCCGTCATCCATAACCACCGCCCTGTCCGACACGGGAAGAAGCTCCTCGAGCCTGTGCTCTGCGATAAGCACCGCTATCCCAAGCTCCCGCGACAGGCGCACCGCCGTGTCGATAAACTCCCGCGCCGCAATCGGGTCAAGCTGCGAGGTCGGCTCGTCGAGCAAAAGCAGCCGCGGCTTCAGCGCCATTACAGAAGCAAGCGCAACAAGCTGCTTTTCTCCGCCCGAGAGCGAAGCGGTTTCGCTTTCAAACAGGCGCTCTAAGCCGAAATACTCGGCGCACTCGGCAACGCGGCGGCGGATTTCCCCGCTCGGCGCCCCGACGCTTTCGAGCGAAAACGCAAGCTCGTGCCATACCCTGTCGGTTACAAGCTGCGCCTCGGGGTTTTGCGCGACAAATCCGATTTCACGCGCGGCAGAGCGCTCGGAGAGCGCCGACAGCTCTTCCCCGCCGAACAAGACGGCGCCGCCAAGCTTCCCGCGGGGAGCAAGAGCGGGCTTTAGCAGGCGGAGAAGTGTGCTTTTTCCGCAGCCCGAAGCGCCGCAGAGCGTGACAAACTCGCCCTCGCGAACGCTAAGGCTTACGCCGCAAAGCGCGGGGGTGGTGTTATTCGGATAGGTAAAGGAAAGCTCCCTTGTTTCTAAAAGCATTTTATCCTCCGATTTTTTGGAGCAATCAACTGTCTGTCATCACAGAGATTACTAACGCTAAAAGTGCAATCGAACCGAAAATCAACAGCCGCCTGCGGATTTTGTCCGACGAATAGCCGCCGCGCCCCGATATGCCGATGTTGTGCAGAAATCCCATCGGAATCTGCGGTGCGCCGACATATGTCATAACAAGAACGCTTTGCCCCTCGTGAATTTTTTTGGTTACTGAACGTTCCTCGTTTTCAAGCGTGTAGCTGCCCGAAAAATATGTCCCGTCAACGTTCCACAAAAGCTCAACCGTGCGTGTTTCGTGGTGGATTGCGGTGATTTTTCCGTCGTAATACTGAAGCTTTCCGGCCTTCGGCGGATTTCGGTAGAAGAATGCAAAAACGAAGCAGATTACCGCTGTTGCAAAAAAGATGATGTATTTCATAGTGCTGTCCTCACAGAGCGCCGACGGATTTTCTCGGCTAGAATAACTGCGGACGGGAACAGGCAAAGTGCGCCGAAAAACGCATAAAGCGCGATATCGCATAAGCCGAATGACAACGCCGACAGCGACGGATAGTAGAAAAAGCTGCCCGCGCCGAATGCCGAAAGCGCAAAAAATGCTGCCATTGAGATAAGGATAAACCCGAGCGCCGCGCCATCGCGCAGGGTGAAGCGGCAGAGCGAATAGAACGTCCGCCTGCCCGAAGCGTAGCCGCGCGATTTCATACTGTCAGCGGCGGACATTGCTTCTTCTGCGGAATAGCTTACAGCCGCGCCGAATGCCTTGAAAAATCCCTTTATGCCCTCGTTTTTTCGAAGCGCGAAGAACTCACCCGTCCGCGAAACGAAAAGCGGAACAAAGCGAAGCGCACAGCTCAAAACCAGCCCCGCCGACGGCAGAATGCGCCCGAAAAGCCAGATGTACTTGTCGCTTGTCATATAACGCGCCGAGCATACGCCCCACAGCACCGCCGCAGACAGCATAAGCCCGAAAGCCGCTCCGTAGCAAAGCGCTTCAAGGGTGTATGCAGCGTTGCCGATGAAGAACAGCGCGGTATCTCCGCTGTGTACAAACAGCGGGTTTGTAATCGCGACAACAGCGGCGGTAAGGAGAACCCAACCCGCGCCTTTCAGCCTTGCGGATAACGCAGCGAGAGAAAATGCGCCAAGAAATGCCTCAAAAAGCACGACAGGATTTCTGCTGAAAACGGTCACGCCCAGCACCGAAAGAAGGTAACAGAATGCGACCAGCGGGTGCGACCGTTCAAGCGCCCTCAAAGCGCTCCCCTTTCGGAAAGCTCGCGGATAAGCGCCTCGCAGCCTGCGCAGACATCTCGGTAGGTTTGCTCGAAATCGCCCGTGTACCACGGGTCGGCGACATCGCGCGGGGACTCGGTTAAGTCTAGCAGGCGGCAGACCTCGGCGGAATGTTTTTCCCCGAGAATGCGGGAGATGTTGCGGATATTCGCGCCGTCCATTCCGACGATAAGGTCAAAGCGCTCGCCGTCCGCGCGTGAAAGCTGCCGCGCGCGCTTCTTTGAGAAGTCAATCCCAAGCCGCCGCAGTATTTCCGCTGTTCCGCGGTGAACGGGGCTTCCGAGTTCCTCGGTGCTTGTCGCGGCGGATTCGGCAAAAGCGCCCGACAGCCCGCGCTTTTTCAGCATATCGTTGAAGACGAACTCCGCCATAGGCGAACGGCAAATATTGCCGTGGCAGACGAAAAGTATTCTGTACATTGGAGTAGTCCTTTCATAAGGCTTTGTAAAGCGATTTGTTGCCGCATTTTGCACACCAAGGTTTCAGGCTGTTTTTACAGAAAAAGCGCAAATCCGCGGACGCGTGCAGTAGTCAAACAGCAGTGTTTTACCGCTAAAGATTTTTAGGTGAAAAGCAGCTCTTTTATTATAGCATATTATTCGTGGTTTGCATAGTACCAAATAAAGAAAAACGCTCCACCATACAGCAGAGCGTTACTAGCCTTCAGGTAATACTCAAACAGTCGATTATGGCAATACCGCAAAATTATTGCAGTGTGATTGTTCGGTATTATCTATTATTCCGACCGGCTGATGAACACCATACAGCACGCTGCGGTGTTCTTAATAGTTTTCTGCGTTGACCTC
>SFHN01000112.1 GCA_004555635.1 [Eubacterium] saphenum | reverse complement strand
CGGATTTCAGCGACTCGACCATACTGATTTTCTTCAGCACGCCCGTCATTATAAGGTTTACGATAAGCGAAAAAGCAACCGTTATCACAAACGAAAGGATAAACGACAGCGGGTGAATCTGCCGCCCGAACATAACCTCGTCAATCTCCGCCGTCACAACAATAAACCTGCACAACGCAACGCCCACCAGCAGACCCGCGCCCGCTCCGAACAGCGAGAGTATTATGTTTTCGCGGAAAACGTAGCTCGACACCTCGCGGTCGTAGAAGCCGAGAACTTTCAGCGTTGCTATCTCGCGTATGCGCTCCGTGATGTTTACGTTCGTGAGATTATACAGTACGACAAACGCAAGAGCGCCCGCCGACACAATCAGCACCAGCACAACAAGGTCCATCATCTTCACCATCTCCGCGAAGCTTTCCGACGCGCCCGAATTAAGCATTACCGCAAGCACGCCGTCTGTTCCCAGCATTTTCTCGCTGAACACTTCCTGCTGCTCCTTGTCATCTGATAACCCGTTGTTGAAATATACCATATTATACTCGGGGGCATACCCAAACACCTCGGTGTAAAGCTCCTCGGTCACATAGATGTAGTGGCTCGCGTATTGCTCGGTTATCGCTGATACAGTAAGCGCAGACGTTGTGCTGTCGTCAATCTGCACGGTTATTGTGTCGCCGACCTTTGTGCCAAGCAGTTTCGCAAGCTTTTCGGTAACAACCGCGCCGTCCATCATTGAAATTTCCTTCTTCGACACGCGCTCGTGCATTGACACCATGTCAGAAAATACGACAGGGTTCTCCACCGCCGCGATATAGCACTGCGCGTTTGCGCTGTTGTTTGTAACGGTGTACTGTTTCAACAGCGCGCGGGTGGTTTCGGTTTCGGGGTTATAATTGTTCAGCTCCAGGTATATCCCCGAAAGCTGTTCATCGCTGAGGTTATCCTCGACCGCAATATACCCGCTGTATTTATAGATGTTATTATACTGTAAGTTTACGATATCCTTAATCGAATCCTTTAGTCCAAAGCCCGTCAGTGACAGCGCCGTGCAGCCCGCAATGCCGATTATCGTCATCAGCATCCGCCGCTTGTAGCGGAAAATGTTGCGCGCGGTGACCTTGCCGAAAAAGCCAAGCCTGTTCCAGATAAACCCAATGCGTTCAAGCAAAACGCGCTTGCCGGATTTCGGCGCCTTTGGGCGCATAAGCTCCGCTGCGGTTTCGCCCAGAGCCTTCCGGCAGCTGAAAAATACCGTCGCCGCAATCGTCAGCGCCATACTTCCGACCGATATTCCGATATTGAGTGGTGATAACTTATAGTATACATCGGAAATACTATACATTATGGAATAAGTGAAGATAATGATTTTCGGGAACAAAAAGCAGCCGAAAAACGCGCCAATTAGTCCGCCGGAAATCGCCGCTGTCAGCGCATAGGTCATATAGTGGCGCATAACCACGCCGTCGGAATAGCCCAGCGCCTTAAACGTGCCTATCATCGTGCGCTGCTCCTCAACCATTCGCGACATTGTCGTAAGGCAGACAAGCGCCGCAACCAGCAAAAAGAACACCGGGAAAATCGAAGCGATTTTTCCGATACGCTCGGCGTTGCTCTTGTATTCCGCGTAGCCTACATTGTCGTCACGCAGGAAGATATACCACTTCGCCTCGCCCGCGTCGATTATCTTTTGCCGCGCGTCCGCAAGTTCTGACTCCGCGTCAGCAATCTCGCGGTAGTAGGTTTGAAGCCCGTCCTCGTACTCGCGAAGTCCGTCCTGATACTGCTGCTTCGCGTCGGCAAGCATTTCCTCGCCGTCTAAAATCTCCTGCTTTCCGCTCTCGAAGTCCGCCGCCTTTTCGTCAAAGAGCGCCTTTGCGCTGTTGTATTCGCTCCAGCCGTCGGAAAGCTTCTTTTCCCCTGCCGACAACTCCGCTTTTCCGCTTTCGTATTCGGCAAGTCCCGCTTCGTACTCTGCCTTTCCTTTGTCAAATTCCGCTTTTGCCTGCTCGTACTCCAAAACACCCCCGTCATACTGCGCCTTGCCGCTGTCAAGCTGTGCCTGCGCTTCATTCAGCTGTGCTTCTCCCGCTTCAAGCTGCGCCTTGCCGTCCGCGATTTCCTTTTCCGCCGCGTCAAGCTGCGCCTTTGTTTCGCCGAGCACCTGCTCTGCCGCTTTTAGATTTGCATAGCTTTCGGCTAGGGCAGCTTTCCCTGCTTCAATTTCTACTCTCTGTTGTACAACAAGAGGATTATCCTTTCCGTATATAGCTTCCGCCTGCTTCAGCGCCTGCTCAGCCTGTTGCAGCTTTTCCGCTGCCGCATTGTACTGCGCCATTCCCTGCTCGTACTCTGCAAGACCCTCGGCATACTGCGCCTTGCCTGCGGCAAGTTGCTGCTCCGCTAAAGCTATCTGCGCCTTTTTGTCGCTAATCTCCGCGCGGCTGCTTTCAAGCTGCGCATAGCCCGCGTCAAGCTGCGCCTTTGTTTCGTCAAGCGTTTTCTTAGCATTATCAAGCTCCGCCTGACCCTGCGCTATCTCTGACGCGGCGTCAGCAAGCTCGCGCTCTGCCGCTTCGAGCTTTTCGCGGTTTTCGTCAAGCTCTTTCTGCCCATCGTTAAGCTCCTCAAAAGCGCTGTCAAGTTCCGCTTTCGCGTCGTTTAGCTGCGCTTCTCCGTCGGCAAGTTCTTTCTTCGCGTCAGCAAGTTTTTCCTCGTTTTCGCTGATTTGACGCTCGGCGTCGGAAAGCTCCTCGCGAGCGTTTTCAAGCTCCTCGGCGCCCTCTTTCTTCGCTTTTTCAAGCTCCGCTTCGCCGTCGGCTATTTCCGTGAGTGCCTCGCCGACAACCTCGTCGTAGCGTATCGGGCTGCGCTCCTTGCCTAGCTGCTCAAGCTTATCGGAAATCTCGTCGCGCAGCGCTTCGTACTCGTCGGAGTAACTCTGCATTGCTTCAAGCTTATCCGATTTGATGTATATCTCCGTGTATACTTCCTGCGTAAAATTACTCTGTGCAATATAAGCAAACGCGTCAAGCTTTCCGTCGCCGATGTTTGTGCTCCCGCGCTGTGTAATCGAGATGTATTGCGGCGTTTCACACAAGCCGACAACTGTATACTCTTTGTATTTTATCGGAAATTCTTCCGTGTTTGTAATATCGGAAAACGCCACCTTGTCTCCGATTTTTACTCCCTCAAACAGTCTGTTAAAGCTGACTATACACTCATCCTCCGCCTGCGGGGCGCGGCCGTTGGTGATGTCAAGGATATTCACTCTGTCGGAGTAGGAGTAAACGCGCGTCAGATACTCATCGTCGCCGTTAATCATAGCAAGGTCGGTGTATTTAGACGGGTAAACCTCATCTACCCCGTCAAGCTGCGCGATAGCCTGTGCGTCGTCGTCGGTCAGTCCAAACGTGCTCACAACTCGCAGGTCAAACAGCCGCCGCTCGTCGTAGTACATATCCGCCGACATTGTCATATCGTCTGGCGTTGCGCGCACACCGCTGAAAAATCCTACGCCGATAGCGCAAATCGTAAATATCGAAAGGAACCTGTTTTTCGTGTTCAGGATTTCCCGTATGATGTTCTTATTTACAGCTTTCAAGAAAATTCCCTCCGAAAAACCTTACCACTCTATTTCTTCAACGGGCGTAGGATTGTCGTTTGTGATTATCTCCTGCACCCTGCTGCTTTTTATTTTGATTACCCTGTCTGCCATCGGCGCAATCGCGGAGTTGTGCGTTACCAGGATAACGGTCATTCCGTCGCTTCGGCAGGTGTCCTGAAGCAGCTTCAGTATCATCTTTCCCGTGTTGTAGTCAAGCGCGCCCGTCGGCTCGTCGCAAAGCAGCAGCTTTGGCTTTTTGGAAAGCGCGCGCGCAATTGAAACGCGCTGCTGCTCGCCGCCCGAAAGCTGCGCGGGGAAGTTATTTAGCCTTTCCGAAAGCCCGACCTTTGCAAGAATTTCCGCGGCGGGGATAAAGTCCTTCGTCGTCTGTGCGGCAAGCTCAACGTTCTCCTTTGCGGTGAGGTTCGGTATCAGGTTGTAGAACTGAAAGATAAACCCGATGTCATATCTGCGGTACTCGATAAGCTGCTTTCTGCTGAACCCGTCAACCCGCGCGCCGTCAACGCTGATTTCGCCATCGTCGCAGGTGTCCATTCCGCCCAGCATATTAAGCACGGTGGTTTTGCCCGAGCCGCTTGGCCCGACAATTATCACAAACTCTCCCCTTTCAATCTCAAAGCTCATTCCGTCCGCCGCGTTTATCGTAACCTCGCCCATATGATAACGCTTGTAAACGCTGTCTAGTTTAACAAAAGCCATAAGTCGCTCCTTATATTTGCACAACATAAAACGAAAAGCAGGACTATACAGTCCGTATTCTCTGTTGTAAAAATACAGACTGTATATTTATCCTGCCCTTTTAATTACCAAAAGCAACACCGCATATTTTTACGCGCCGAAAACCGCTGAAGCGTATTCGGCACAGCTAAAACCGCTTTTGCCAAAAGTCGGTGCTGCACCAAAATAATAACGCCAGATTAGCCGCCGATTTTGTCCTTGCCGCCCATATACGGTCTGAGAACCTCGGGGATATTTACCGTGCCGTCCGCGTTGAGGTTGTTCTCAAGGAACGCGATAAGCATTCTGGGCGGAGCGACAACCGTGTTGTTGAGCGTATGCGCGAAGTACTTCTGCCCGTCCTTGCCGTTTACGCGAATTTTCAGGCGGCGCGCCTGTGCGTCACCGAGGTTGGAGCAGGAGCCTACCTCAAAGTACTTCTTCTGGCGCGGCGACCAAGCCTCAACGTCATAGCTCTTAACCTTAAGGTCTGCGAGGTCGCCCGAGCAGCACTCGATTGTTCTTACGGGGATATCCATGCTTCTGAACAGGTCAACGGTGTTCTGCCACAGCTTGTCAAACCACATAGCGGATTCCTCGGGCTTGCAGACAACAATCATCTCCTGCTTCTCGAACTGGTGGATACGGTAAACGCCGCGCTCCTCTATACCGTGAGCGCCCTTCTCCTTTCTGAAGCAGGGAGAGTAGGACGTGAGCGTGCGAGGAAGCGTGTTCTCGTCAAGTATCTGATCGATGAACTTGCCTATCAT
>SFHN01000111.1 GCA_004555635.1 [Eubacterium] saphenum | reverse complement strand
AGCTTTCGGATAACTCCCGCAGAATAACCGTCCGCGGAAATCAGTTCGGCGAATAATACACCCTTACAGGGGGAAACAACAATGATACTTGGTATAGATTCATCTGCGATAACGGCGGGCTGTGCGCTTTGCGACGGCAGCAAGATTATCGCCGAGGAATTTCTCAACACAAAGCACACCCATTCGCAGACGCTTTTGCCGATGGTTGAGAGTATGCTGAAAAACGCGGGCGCAGCGCTTGCGGACGTTGAGAAAATCGCGGTAACGGCAGGTCCCGGCTCGTTTACGGGGCTTCGCATTGGAATTGCCGCGGTAAAAGGAATGGCTATGGGCGCAGGAAAGCCCGTTATCGGCGTTTCCACGCTTGAAGCAATCGCGTACAATTTCACCTCGTTTGAGGGAATAGTCTGCGCTTGTATGGACGCTCGCTGCAATCAGGTGTACAACGCGCTGTTTCGTGTCCGCGACGGCATTGTAGAGCGAATGTGCGACGACCGTGCGCTTCGCTTAGAGCAGCTTTCCGAGGAGCTTTCCGCGCTTGACGGGAAGATTATTCTCGCGGGCGACGGCGCGGAGCTTACTGACAGCTTCTCCGAACAACGCTATACGCTCGCGCCCTATCCTCTGCGCTATCAGCGGGGAAGCGGTGTGTGCTATGCTGCCGCAGACAAGCAGCCGATAGACGCCGCTGCGCTTATGCCGAGCTATCTAAGGCTTCCGCAGGCAGAGCGCGAGCGCCTTGCAAAGCAGGCAAACGGCTAAAAGTGCTTAAAACTAACGGTGACAGGCGTCGCCGAACAATAAACAAAACAAAGAAAGAAGGCGGCTATTATGATAGCTATCGGTTCCGACCACGCGGGATATGCGTTAAAGTGCGAGGTTATCAAGTTCCTCGAGGCTAAGGGCTTGGATTACATCGACTGCGGCTGCGGCGGCGAGCGGGTTGATTACCCCGACATAGCCGAGAAAACCTGTCTTGAGGTTACCTCGGGCAGAGCGGAAAAGGGAATCCTTATCTGTGGAACAGGTATCGGGATTTCGATGTCCGCGAACAAAATCAAGGGCATACGCGCGGCACTCTGCGGCGACTGGTATTCCGCAAAGTACACCCGCCTGCACAACGACGCAAACGTGCTGTGTATGGGCGGACGCGTAATCGGCGCGGGTCTTGCGGAGGAGATTGTCGATATCTTCCTTAATACCGAGTTTGAGGGCGGAAGACACGCGGCGCGCGTTGAAAAAATTATGAAACTGGAGGAAAAGTGAAATGGCAAACGTAATTGTGTGCGACCACCCGCTGGTTCAGCATAAAATCTCGCTGCTTCGTGATAAGAACACGGGCTCAAAGGAGTTCAGAGAGCTTGTAAACGAGATTTCGATGTTTATGTGCTATGAGGCAACCCGCGACCTGCCGCTAAAGGAAGTTAAGATAGAAACCCCGCTTGCACTTGCAAACGCAAAGATTATCAGCGGAAGAAAGGTCGCTTTCGTTCCGATTATGCGCGCGGGTCTTGGTATGGTTGACGGTGCGCTGGCGCTTGTTCCCGCGGCAAAGGTCGGACACGTAGGCATTTACCGCGACAAAGCAAACGGCAACACCGCGCAGGACTACTACTGCAAGCTTCCGTTTGACATCAGCAACCGCGAGGTAATCGTGCTTGACCTTATGCTTGCAACAGGCGTAAGCGCAATCAAGACGGTTGATATTGTGAAGCAGGCGGGCGCAAAAACCGTTAAGTTTATGTGCGTTCTGACCTGCCCCGAGGGAATAAAGGCGCTTCAGGACGCTCACCCCGACGTAGAAATTATCTGCGGCGCAATTGACGATGGACTTAACGAGGATTTGTATATCGTTCCCGGTATCGGCGACGGCGGCGACAGACTTTTCGGCACAAAGTAATCCATAAACCAAACACCCCGAATGAGCGTTTCATTCGGGGTGTTCTTTGTGCTATTCTTCGTCGGAATCGTCAGCGGCAAGCTCCTCGATTATCTCGCGGATTTGCTCTACGCCCTCGCCCGTCTGTGCGGAAAACTCAATTATCGTGATATCCTCCGCGCAGGGAAGCTCTGTGAGAAGTGCCTTTCGTCTGTCCTCGCGCTGCTTTTTTGACAGCTTGTCAGCCTTTGTAAGCACAACCACAAACGGGATTTCGCTGTCAATGAGGAAGTCAATCATCATTATGTCGTCTGCAGTCGGGGGATGGCGAAAATCTATCAGCGAAAACACCAGCGCAAGCTCTCTGTCGTCGTTGAGGTAGCCTTCGATAAGCCCCGCCCAGCGCTCCTTTTCGCTTTTTGCAACCTTTGCATAGCCATAGCCGGGCAGGTCAACAAAGTACAGGTTTTCCAGCTCGTAGAAGTTAATAGTCGCGGTTTTTCCCGGCACGGCGGAAACGCGCGCGAGGCTCTTTCGGTTGAAAATCTTGTTTATCAGCGATGATTTGCCGACATTTGACCTGCCCGCAAACGCGATTTCCGTGCGCTCCGACGGCGGAATTTGCTTAAAGCTTCCGTATGATGTCTTAAATTCTGCCTTGTTGAAATTCATATTCTGCCTTTCTGTGTCAGTTTGCTGTTACAACGGGCTTTTTCTTCTCTACGGGCTTCTTTGCAAGCACCTTTTTCTTAACCGTTTCGGTTTTGTGAAGTCCGCAGTTCGGCATAACGAGCGCCGCATCAAGCACCTGCGAAATGTCCTCGCATATAACGAATTTCACGTTTTCCTTTACAATGTCGTCAACCTCGTCAAGGTCGGGGGCATTGTCGCGCGGAATGCAAATGGTCTTAATCCCCGCGCGGTATGCAGCCATCGTTTTCTCCTTTAGTCCGCCGATAGCCAGAACTTTTCCGCGAAGCGTAATCTCGCCCGTCATAGCAACGTCGCGGCGGACGGGTATCCCACCAAGCGCGGAAACAAGCGCAGTTGTCAGCGTAACGCCCGCAGACGGTCCGTCCTTCGGAACTGCGCCCTCGGGAGCGTGAACGTGAATATCTTTGTTCTTGTAGAACTCAGCGTCGATGTTATACTTAGCCGCAAGCGCGCGCGTCAGCGAAACCGCAATCTTCGCGCTCTCTTTCATAACATCGCCGAGCGAGCCTGTAAACTCCGTCTTTCCCGTGCCTTCAAGCACAAGAACCTCCAGCGGGAGCATAGTTCCGCCGACAGATGTCCAAGCAAGCCCGTTTACAAGACCGATTTCGTCCTGCGCGGCGATAACCTCGGGGTTGTACTTTCGCGTTCCGAGGTAGTCTGCGATGTTTTTTTCGGTAACGGAAATCTTGTTCTCGCCCGAAACAATCATTTTTGCGCTCTTACGGCAGATTTCCGCAATTTCGCGCTCAAGCTTTCTTACGCCCGCCTCACGCGTGTAGCAGTCGATTATGTTGTAAAGCGCCTTGTCGTTTATTTTTACGGCGGAAGACTTTTCGCCGTGCTTTTTGAGCTGCTTTGGAATGAGGTGCTTTTTCGCGATGTTGAACTTCTCCTCGCGGGTATAGCTGGACAGCTCGATAACTTCCATTCTGTCAAGCAGGGGAGCAGGGATAGTGCTAAGGTCGTTTGCGGTGCAGATAAACAGCACCTTTGACAGGTCAACGGGTATCTCCATATAGTGGTCGACAAACGCGCTGTTCTGCTCGCCGTCAAGCACCTCAAGCATTGCCGACGAAGGGTCGCCCTTGTAGTCGTTGCTCATCTTGTCGATTTCATCGAGCAGCATTACGGGGTTCATACTCTTCGCCTGCTTAAGCGCCGCAACAATTCTGCCCGGCATAGCGCCGACGTAGGTCTTTCTGTGACCGCGGATTTCCGCTTCATCGCGCACGCCGCCGAGCGAAATGCGGACATACTTCCGTCCCAGCGCTTCTGCGATTGACTTGCCGATGGAGGTTTTTCCTACTCCGGGAGGACCGTAAAGGCAGATTATCTGCCCCTTTATATCGGGCGCAAGCTGCCGCACGGCAAGCGTTTCGATAATACGCTCCTTGACCTTTTTCATACCGTAGTGGTCCTTGTCAAGCTGCTTCGTAACCGCTTCTATATCAAGCTTGTCGTCCGTAAACGTGTTCCAAGGAAGCTCCAGCACCGTGTCAAGATAGGTGCGAAGCACCGCCGCGTCCTGCGAAGTATAGGACATACGCGACAGCCGCTTTACTTCATTGAGCAGCTTTTCCTCGCTCTCCTCGGGCAGACCGAGCGCTTTGATTTTCTCGGTGTATGTATCCGCTTCTTCCGTCGGATTTTCACCGTCGCCCAGCTCCTTGGAGATAACTTTAAGCTGCTCGCGCAGATAGTATTCGCGCTGGTTTTTTTCAATTCTCTCGTGAACCTGCTGTTCTATCGAAAGCTCGGTTTTCAGTATTTCGATTTCTTCCGTCAGCATTGTCATCAGCAGCTTCACACGGTGGGAAAGGCTGTTGGTTTCGAGCAGCATCTGCTTGTCGTCAAGCCGCAGATTAACGTTGAAAACAATCTTCTCAAACAGCGCCTCGCAGTCGGTTTCGCCGATAATCTGCTCATAAAGCTCCCGCGGCATTCTCGGGGTAAACATCGAGTAGTTTTCAAACACCTTCAGAAGCGAGCGGGTCATAGCACTCTTTGTGCTCTCGGCGAGCTTTGAAGCGTTTGTGGGAAGCTCCTTAACCTCAAACGCGAGATACTCCTTCTTTGAAACGGACTTAACCCGCTTCGCGCGGGAAATGCCCTCGACAAGCACCCTTGTGGATCCGTCGGGAGTAGTCAGAAGCTGTCTGATTTCGGCGATAACGCCGACCGTGTATATGTCGCTAAGCGTAGGCTCGGACACGGACGCATCCTTTTGCGCAACGAGGAAAATTCGCCCGTCGCTTTCTGCGGCGGCCTTTAGCGCGTTTGCAGAGCGCTCTCTGCCGACATCGAAATGCAGTACCATAGAGGGAAAAACAACAAGTCCTCTTAACGCTATTGCGGGTAAAAATACAGTATCTTTCATTTATAAAACCATCCTTTCCTAAGGAACAAAATGCTTTGGTGAATGTTAATTATACACCGAAAGCGGAATAAAGTCAAGTGTTTTTTCGGGACATTTTTCCGTAAAACGTCTGCGGAAACATTATCTGAAAATAAGCGAGAAAATCAGGTAAACAACGGGCTGATGCAGAACGTAAATCCAGATGGTG
>SFHN01000003.1 GCA_004555635.1 [Eubacterium] saphenum | reverse complement strand
ACTACGTTATCACCGACGCGGAGAAGAATAGGAAGATGGTTTGCGTTGACCCGCACGATATCCCTGTTGTTGCGATTGTTGACCCCGATATGATGAGTACAATGCCTAAGGGTCTTACCGCCGCGACAGGTATGGACGCGCTCACTCACGCATTTGAGGGCTACATTACAAAGGGCGCTTGGACGCTTTCCGATATGTTCCACCTGAAGGCAATCGAGATTATCTCCGCTTCGCTTCGCGGCGCGGTTGAGAACACTCCCGAGGGCAGAGAGGGAATGGCTCTCGGTCAGTACATCGCAGGTATGGGCTTCTCGAACGTCGGTCTTGGTATCGTTCACTCGATGGCTCACCCGCTGGGCGCGCTTTACGACACGCCCCACGGTGTTGCAAACGCTATCATTCTCCCGACCGTTATGGAGTACAACGCTCCTTTTACCGGCGAGAAGTACCGCGATATTGCAAAGGCAATGGGCGTAGAGGGCACCGAGAAGATGTCGCAGGAGGAGTACAGAAAGGCTGCGGTTGACGCAGTAAAGCAGCTCTCCAAGGACGTTGGAATCCCCGCAGACCTCAAGGACATCGTTAAGCCCGAGGACCTCGCTTTCCTCGCACAGAGCGCATACGACGACGCCTGCCGCCCCGGCAACCCGAGAGATACAAGCGTCGAGGAGATTACCGAGCTTTACAAGAAGCTGCTGTAATCGCCGTTAATACCACATAGCACTGACCCGAGAGGATTTAGTTCTCTCGGGTTATTCGTTTGCCGTGGGTTTAGGCAAACTGCTTAAAATTCACAGCCGCCGTTGTACACATCTACGAAAGGCGGGCGCAATTTTCGCGTTGTTATTGTATTTCCCGAAAAAAAGATGTATAATAGATACTGGAATACTTTTATAAAAGGAGCAGTACAGATGAAAAACGGATTTGTAAAGGTCGCGGCGGCAACTCCCGAAATTCGGGTTGCGGACTGCAACTACAATAAAAACGCGATAATAGGCACTATGAAAGAGGCGTACGAAGCGGGCGTAAAGGTGCTCGTTTTTCCCGAGCTTTGCATAACCTCCTACACCTGTCAGGATTTGTTCTTTCAGCAGAAGCTGTTAGACGAGGCTCTTGCGGCGCTGTCGGAGATAATTGTCGCTTCGGCGGGGCTTGATATGCTTTGCGCTGTCGGCTGTCCGCTGAGATTCTGCGGCGAGCTGTACAACTGCGCGGTTGTGTTCAAGGACGGCGAGCCGCTTGGAGTAGTGCCGAAGAAATACCTCCCGAACTACAACGAGTTCTACGAAATGCGCCACTTCACCGCCGCTCCCGAGGGGCAGTACGATATCGAGCTTTGCGGAAAGAGCGTTCCGTTCGGGCTTAATCTGCTGTTCGGGTGCAGGGAGCTTCCCGAGCTGGTTGTCGCCGCAGAAGTCTGCGAGGACCTCTGGGCAGCCGACCCGCCCTCTACCCTGCTCGCAATAGGCGGCGCAACGGTAATACTTAACCTCTCCGCTTCAAACGAGGTTATCGGCAAGGAGGCATACCGCCGTACGCTTGTAAGCTCGACCTCCGCGCGGCTGGTCTGCGCGTATGTTTTCTGCTCGGCGGGCGAGGGCGAAAGCACGCAGGACCTTGTTTTCAGCGGTCACGACATCATCGCAGAAAATGGCGTTGTGCTGAAGGAAAGCACTCTTTGGACAACGGGGCTTACATCAACCGAGGTTGATGTTCAGCGCCTTTGCTTTGAGCGCAGAAAGAACACGACATTTTCCGGCGGGACAAGCCGCCCTATGCGCCGCATTCAGTTCGGTATGACCCTTTGTGACACGGCGCTTACAAGAACGGTGGAGAAGCTGCCGTTTGTTCCCTCCGCCGAAAACGAAAAGGACAAGCGCTGCGAGGCAATCCTCACTATGCAGGCGCACGGGCTTGCAAAGCGCGTTAAGCACACGGGCGCAAAGACGGTTGTCATCGGCGTTTCGGGCGGACTTGACTCAACGCTGGCACTTCTTGTCTGCGCGGAAACAATGCGGCTGCTTAACCGTCCGATGAGCGATATCGTTGCGGTTACTATGCCCTGCTTCGGTACAACCGTCCGCACGAAATCAAACGCGGAAACGCTCTGCGGGCTGCTTGGGACAACGCTGCGCGTTATCGACATCGCCGACAGCGTAAAGCAGCATTTCAAGGATATCGGTCACGACGAGAGCGACCACAGCGTTGTCTATGAAAACGGGCAGGCGCGCGAGCGCACGAAAATCCTTATGGATATCGCAAATCAGGTGAGCGGAATGGTAATCGGCACGGGCGACCTGTCCGAGCTGGCGCTTGGCTGGGCGACCTACAACGGCGACCATATGAGTATGTACGGCGTAAACGCCTCCGTGCCGAAAACGCTGGTGCGGCACATCGTCCGCTACTACGCTATGGCGGCGGGCGAGGGTGAGCTTCGAAACGTGCTGATGAGCATTTACGACACGCCCGTATCCCCCGAGCTTCTCCCCGCGGACGAAAACGGGGATATCGCGCAGATAACCGAGGACCTTGTAGGGCCCTATGAGCTTCACGATTTCTTCCTTTATTACGGTATACGCTGGGGCTTCCCGCCGCAAAAGGTGCTGCGGCTTGCGGAATATGCATTCGGAAAAGATTACTCCCGCGAGGTTATCCTGAAGTGGCTGAAAACCTTCTACCGCCGCTTCTTCTCGCAGCAGTTCAAGAGAAGCTGCCTGCCCGACGGCGTAAAGGTCGGCTCGGTTACGCTCTCCCCGCGCGGCGATTGGAGAATGCCGAGCGACGCGGTGTCCGCTTTGTGGCTTGACGAGCTGCAAAATCTCTGATTTGCGACGTTTTTTCGGAGGACAATTTATGAAACTACTGCTGATAGACGGAAACAGCATAATGAACCGCGCGTTCTACGGAATACGTCTGCTTTCCAACAAAAAAGGAATGTTCACAAACGCGCTTACGGGGTTTATGAACATCTACCTGAAGCTGCTGAAAGAGGAGCAGCCGACGCATATCGGCGTTGCGTTTGACGTTCATGCGCCGACCTTCCGCCACGAAATGTACGCGGATTACAAGGGCACGCGGCACGGAATGCCCGACGAGCTTGCCCAACAAATGCCGGTTATCAAGGAGCTGCTTAAAGCGCTCGGAATAACCATAATCGAAAAGGCGGGATATGAGGCGGACGACATTATAGGCACGCTCTCTCGCGCCTGCGCAGATATGGGGCAGGACTGCGTGATTATGACGGGCGACCGCGACAGCTTTCAGCTTATAAGCGACAGAGTTACCGTGCGGCTTGCTTCAAACAAGGAGGACATCATCTACACCCCGCAGAAAATCCGCGAGGTATACGGCGTTTCTCCCGCAGAAATGCTTGAAGTGAAAACGCTAATGGGCGACAGCTCGGACAATATCCCCGGCGTCGCGGGAATAGGCGAAAAAACCGCGCTCGGGCTGATACAGAAATACCACTCGGTGCAGTATCTCTACGACAACCTCGATACGATTGAGGTCACAAAGGGCGTTCGCGCAAAGCTGGAAAGCGGCAAAGCAAGCGCGGAGCTTTCCGCAAAGCTTGCCAAAATCGACCTGCACGCGCCGATAAGCGAAAATATGGAGGACTACTCCATATCCGCAGGCGACAGGAGCGCTGCCGCCGCGATACTGACGGAAGCAGAGATGTTCGGCGTGCTGAAAAAGCTGGGGCTTGACGGTACTGCGCCCGCAAAGCTGTCCGAGAAAACCGCAGCGCTGTTTGGCGGCGAAAAGCAGAGCAAGCCCGCCGTCAGCGCACCCACAGCCGACAAAGCGGAATTTGACGAAAACGCGCTTGATGTTATGCTGCTTGACGGGGAGATTTCCGTATTTTCCGACGGAAAGCCCGCAGGCGGAGACGTTTTTGCGCTGCTGAAAAGTGATATTCCTAAGCACACCGATGACGCAAAGGCGCTTTACAAAATCTGCATAGAAAAGGGCGCGGAGCTTAACAACGTAACGTTTGACGCAACGCTCGCGGCGTATCTTCTTAACGTAAACGCAAACGACTACTCGCTCCCCCGCCTGTATGCGGAATACGGCGTTTCGCAAAACGAAGCCGCCCCCACGGAAAGCCTGCGACAGCTTTGCAGAGCGCTTTTCGATAAGATTTGCGAGGCGGGAATGCTTAAAGTGCTGCGCGATATCGAGATACCGCTTGCAGAGGTTCTGTCGTCTATGGAGCACGACGGAATACGCCTTGATACAGAGGCGCTGCACAGCTTCGGCGAGGGGCTGCTGCCGCAGATTGAGCAGCTTGAGCGGAACATTCACCTGCTTGCAGGTCACGAGTTTAACATCGGCAGCCCCAAGCAGCTTAGCGTTGTTCTGTTCGAGGAGCTTGGGCTTCCCGCAGGGAAAAAGCGCAAGACGGGCTACTCAACCGACGCAGAAACGCTGGAAGCGCTGTCGGGAATGCATCCGATTATCGACGAAATCTTTGAATACCGGTCGCTGACAAAGCTTTACAACACCTATGTCAAGGGGCTGGAGGGCTGCGTTTCCCCCGACGGAAGAATGCACACGACTTTCAAGCAGACCGAAACGCGAACGGGGCGCATTTCCTCCGCCGAACCGAATATACAGAATATCCCCGTGCGAACGGAAATCGGGCGCAGCTTCCGCAAGTTCTTCACGGCGGACGAGGGAAAGCTGCTTGCCGACGCGGATTACAGTCAGATTGAGCTGCGCGTTCTTGCGTCGCTTGCAAACGACGAGGCGATGATATCCACGTTCAAGGAGGGCAGGGATATCCACACCGAAACCGCAGCGAGCGTGTTCGGCGTGCCCGCAGAGTGGGTTGACGCTGATATGCGAAGAAAGGCAAAGGCGGTAAACTTCGGCATTGTGTACGGCATCGGCGCATTTTCGCTCGGAAAGGACATCGGCGCAAGCGTTGCCGAGGCAAAGCGCTATATCGATGACTACCTCGCGCATTTCTCGGGTGTAAAGGCGTTTATGGCGCGCTCGGTTGAGTCGGCGGAAGCGGACGGATATGCGGTAACTCTGTTCGGCAGGCGGCGGTTTATACCCGAAATCCTTGCCGCAAACAAAACCGTAAAGGCGCTCGGAAAGCGAATTGCGATGAACACGCCGATACAGGGCACCGCCGCGGATATCATCAAGATTGCGATGGTGCGAGTTTACAGCCGACTTAAAGCGGAACTGCCCGAAGCGCGGCTTATTCTTCAGGTTCACGACGAGCTTATCGTAGAAGCGCCCGCGGAACTCGCCGATAAGGCTGCCGCGCTGCTCACCGAAGAAATGCAGAACGCCGTGACGCTTGCCGTCCCACTTATCGCTGAGGCGAAAACGGGCAGGACTTGGTTTGACGCGCACTGATGAGTACAAGAAAACTTACGCTCTCGGCGCTGTTTATCGCGCTCGCTGCGGTGCTGTCCGCGCTTGAAACAATGCTCCCGCCGATTGTTCCGATACCCGGTGTTCGCGTCGGGCTTGGAAACGCGGTGACGCTGTTCGTGCTTTACGCGGGCGGAAGCTGGCGCGGACGCGACGCGCTTTGCATTTTGGTGCTGCGGTGCTTCTGCGCGGCGCTTATAACCGGCTCGCTTATGAGCGCGGTGTACGGGCTGTGCGGCGGTGTGCTTGCGCTGCTTGCAATGTCCGGCGGAAAACGCTTTATGACGCCAAAAGGCAGCGCAATCAGCGATCAGCGGTATATCCCGTTCGTCGGAGTTTTCGGCGCGCTCGCGCATATCACGGGGCAGCTTTTTGTGGCTGCGGCATTCTACGGCGGTTTTTCCGTGTTTGCGTATGCGCCGATGCTGTGCGTCAGCGCGGTTGTCGGCGGGCTTTTCACGGGCTTTTGCGCAAAGCTTGTCCTTGCGAAAATAAGCCCGAAAATACTGAACTACATAAGGAGCGCGTAGATATGTTCGGCGAAAAGGAATTGAACGAGCTTTATGCAGTGGAGGAAGTCTGCTTTTCCGGCGAGGTTTCGCGCGAGCGCTTCCTTGCGGAAACCGCAGACCCTATGTATATAACGGTTGCGGAAAAGCGCGGCGGGGTTATTGTCGCTTTCGCGCTGGGGCGGGTTGTTGCCGACGAGGGCGAACTGTATCAGATAGGCGTACTTCCCGAGTTCAGGCGGCAGGGTATCGCCGAGCGAATGCTTCGGGAGCTTTTGTCGCAGATGGAAAAACGCGGCGCGGCGCAGTGCTTTCTGGAGGTGCGAAGCAAAAACGGCTCTGCGGCGGCGCTTTACGAGAAGTGTGGGTTTGAGAAAATCTCCGTAAGGCGCGGATATTACCCCGACGACGACGCGCTGATTTATCGCATACAGATAGGGACTTGATTATTCTGTAAAGATAAACAATATAAACAGCGCTATTTTTTACAGATTGTACAAAATTCTGTGAAAATGTCGTGTAATAGGCAGAAAAAAGTTGTCATTTGAGAAAGTGTATGTTATAATATAAGATGTGTTCGGCATATTTTAGGGTTTTATAGTGATAAAGCGGTGCCGACAAAACTTTTTTCTGACACTAAATAAAAGGAGAAACAACGACATGAAGAAAAGAATTCTCGCTGCCGTTATGGCGGCTGCAATGGCTGTTACCGCTGTAACAGGCTGCGCAAAAAAGGACGACACCTACACAATCGGTATCTGCCAGCTCGTAGAGCACCCCGCTCTTGACGCTGCTACCGAGGGCTTCAAGAAGGCGCTCACCGATAAGCTCGGCGACAAGGTTAAGTTTGACGACCAGAACGCGCAGGGCGAGTCCACAAACTGCACCACAATCTGCACAGGCTTCGTTTCCGCAAACGTTGATATGATTTTCGCTAACGCAACAGGCGCGCTTCAGGCTGCCGCTTCCGCAACAGAGAAAATTCCCGTTGTCGCTACCTCTGTTACCGACTTTGCAACCGCGCTCGATATCAAGGATTGGACAGGCAAGACCGGCTTCAACGTAACAGGCACTTCCGACCTCGCTCCTATCGACCAGCAGGAGAAGATGCTCGTTGAGCTGTTCCCCGAGGCAAAGACCGTTGGTATCATCTTCTGCTCCGCAGAAGCAAACTCCAAGTATCAGGCAGAGCTTTTCGAGGCTGCTCTCACGGCTGACGGAATCGCTTACAAGGAGTATTCCGCTGCTGATACAAACGAAATCAGAACCGTTGTAACCACCGCTGTTGCAGAGTGCGATGTTCTCTACGTTCCCACCGACAACACAATGGCTTCCAACACCGAGGTTATCAGAAACGCAGCCATTCCCGCAGGCATTCCCGTAATCGCAGGCGAAGAGGGTATCTGCAAGGGCTGCGGCGTTGCAACTCTTTCCATCAGCTACTTTGATATCGGCTACACCGCAGGCGAGATGGCATACGAAATCCTCGTAAACGGCGCTGACCCCGGAGCAATGGACGTTAAGTTCGCGCCCGAGGTTACAAAGATGTACAACGCAGAAATCTGCGCAGAGCTTGGCATCACTGTTCCCGAGGGCTACGTTGCAATCGCTACCGAGTAATAGGTTCGCAGCGCAACTCTTGGGATAGCATTCCGCTTTCCTAAGCGGAGTGAAAATCACTAACAATCACAGCGACGGGGCGCGGGCATTTTGTCCGTTCCCCGCTTCTGCAATTTTATTTACCTTTAAGTTACTTTCCAAATACAGAACGGAGTAGAAGAAATGGCTCAGATTCAGACATTTATTAACGCCCTGCCCGGCGATATTACGCAGGGGCTCATCTGGGGACTGCTTGCAATCGGCGTGTACATAACCTACAAGGTTATCGACGTTGCGGATCTTACCGTTGACGGAACGCTAGCTTTCGGCGGCGCGGTGCTCGTTGTGCTTGTGCGCGCGGGTATTCCCGTAGGAGTTGCGATGGTCTGCGCGTTTGTCGCAGGCTGCTTTGCGGGACTCTGCACGGGACTGCTGCATACAATGCTCGGTATCCCCGCTATCCTCGCAGGTATCCTTACGCAGATTTCGCTCTACTCCATAAACGTTGCGGTTCTCGGCGGCGCAAACTTAGCGCTCAGCTCGAGAAACTACTCGCTGCTTGTAAGCTCGGGACGGATTTTCCCCTCGCTCGCCGTTGTTCTTGTGTTCAACGCGCTGATTATCGCCGCGCTCTACTGGTTCTTCGGAACGGAGTACGGTATGACGCTTCGCGCGACGGGCTGCAACAGGAATATGTCAAGAGCGCAGGGAATTAACACGAAAAAGTCCACGGTTATCGCGCTTATCCTCTCCAACGGTCTTGTCGGAGTTGCGGGCGGTCTGCTCTCGCAGTTCGAGGGCAACGCCGATGTAAACAAAGGCCGCGGTGCAATCGTAATCGGTCTTGCGGCGGTAATTATCGGCGAGGTGCTCGGCGAAATCGCGTTCAAAAAGCACTTTAACTTTGTGCTCAGGCTCTCGTTTACCGCGCTGGGCGCTATCATCTACTTTGTCGTTATGCGAATAGTCCTCGTAATGGGTCTTCCGTCGCACTGGACAAAGGCGCTCTCCGCTGTCATTGTTGCGCTGTTCCTCGGAGTTCCCTATCTCAGAAACGCCGCCTTGACCTCTTTCCGCAAGGCAGAAAAAAGCAGCGCGGCGGCTTTGAATAACACGGAGGGTAAGTAAAATGCTGGAGCTTATCAATATCAAAAAGACATTCAATCCCGGAACGATAAACGAGAAAAAAGCGCTTAACGGCGTGTCGATAACCCTCGACGACGGCGATTTTGTAACCATTATCGGCGGCAATGGCGCGGGCAAATCCACGACGCTTAACGCGATAGCTGGTGTGTGGCCCGTTGACTCGGGTGCTATCATAATAAACGGCGAAAACGTAACGGGTCTTTCGGAGCACAGGCGCGCAAAGCTGCTCGGCAGAGTTTTTCAGGACCCGATGACGGGCACGGCTGCCACTATGGAGATACAAGAGAACCTAGCGCTCGCCGCAAGGCGCGGACAGGGCAGAGGGCTTCGCTGGGGCATAACCCGCAAGGAAAAGGAGCAGTATCACGAGCTGCTGAAAATGCTTGACCTCGGCTTAGAGGACAGAATGACCTCGAAGGTCGGGCTGCTTTCGGGCGGTCAGCGTCAGGCGCTCACGCTGCTTATGGCGACGCTGAAAAAGCCCGAGATACTCCTGCTTGACGAGCACACCGCGGCGCTTGACCCCAAAACAGCAGCGAAGGTGCTTGAGCTTTCCGACAAGATAATCGAGGAGCACCACCTCACTGCTATGATGGTAACGCACAATATGAACGACGCCATCAAGCACGGAAACCGCCTTATAATGATGAACGACGGCGTGATTATCTACGACGTAAAGGGCGAGGAGAAGAAAAAGCTCACGGTTGACGACCTGCTGAAGAAATTCGAGGAGGTCAGCGGCACAAAGCTGAACAACGACCGTATGCTGCTGGCTAAGGATTAACAAAAACGCGCCCCTTTAAGGGGCGCTACAGCTTGTCGAAAAACTATTATTTGCCCGCGAAGCGGGCTTTTGAAATCCATTTTTTGTCCCAGCTTTGCCGGGGCAAAAAATACTTCTATCCGCACAACTGTGCGAACTGACGGCTTTGCCGGCAGTGAGTGCGGGCAGTGCGGATGTTACGTCGGAAAAGTCCCAACGGGACTTTTTCGACAGTCTCACGCGCCCCTTTAAGGGGCGCAATAATTCTCTTAAGGAGTGAATGCTATGCTACCCGAAAACTATGTCAGCGGTGAATATGCCGTCGGCACCGAAACCTTTACGGTATATGACAGCGAGCGCAAGGAACAGCTAGGGGCAGGCGGCGAGTGCAGGAAAATTGCTGTGCGAATGTACTACCCCGCGCTTAAATCCGACGCCGAGGGCAAGGAGCGCGCCGCTGTTTTCTCAGATCGGAAGAAATCTGCCGTACAAAAGGCTTTTCATATCGGCAGGGTTGACGACTCGCTTCTTAGAGCAGATTACTACGAAAACCTTCCCCACCCGTCGGTCGAAAAGTTCCCGCTGATTATCTTCAGCCACGGATACAACAGCTTTGTCGAATCTAACACCTACCTGTGCATTGAGCTTGCTTCCCACGGGTACGCAGTGGCTTCGGTGGGTCACGCATATGAGGCTGTCGAAAACGACTACGACGACGGCAGCTTTGATTTGTACGACAAGAAAATCAATAAGATAATGTACACGAATATGATAAAGGCGCTTTTTGCGCAGAGCAAACTGATGTGCAAGGAGCTGTCGCCCGAGGACGCTTACGCCGGCTTCCTTGCTTTTCAGGAGAAGTATGTGCCTTATATCAAGGGCAGGCTTGCGGAGTGGCGGGCGGACAGCGTCTGCGCGCTTAATGCGATTAAGGAGCGCTGCTCCGATTGGATAGATTTCTCCGTTGGAGTAGGTGCTTCGGGGCATTCACTCGGCGGCGCAGCGGCGTATAATCTGTGCCAATACGAGGACGATTTCGTCTGCGGAATAAACATCGACGGCGGGCTTTTCGGCGAGTATGCCGATATGACTATGACAAAGCCGTTCTTCCAGATTTGCTGCAAGGAGAATTACAACGTCGAAACAAAGCCGCTGCTAAACACTACCGCGCCCGTGCACTATGCCGTTTTCAGCGGAATGAAGCATCTGGGCTTTACCGACGCGAAGTTCTATATCCGCTCGAAATCGCTTGCGGGCAAAATGGAGCCGCTCACGATGTACCGCCACCTCTCGGATATTCATATCCGCTTTTTCGACAAGTACCTGAAAAAGCTGCCCGATATTGAAATGCCGTCGGGCGAAAAAGACGGCGTGAAGTACTCTTAAAAATCACAACACAAATGCCCCCGCGAGAAACGAAATTCTCACGGGGGTTACTTTTTTATTTAACGCTTTTTCAAGCGGAATTTCGGGGGATATCAGCTTCCGCTGTACTCGGAGAGCTTTGCGTCAATGTCAAGACGGACGTTCTGCCCGAGAGCGTTTGTGTGGACAACCGTCAGCGTTACCACGTCGCCGGGGGACATTCCCTTAAGCAGCTCGGGACAGTGGGTCTTGCTCGTAAGCGTTGTTCCGTTTATCGCAATGATTGTGTCGCCGACTCTGAGGTCGCTTTCCGCAACCGCAAGACCGCTGTCAATGTCAGTAATATACATTCCGACCGTCATATTCTGAACCGCCGCGGTGTACTCCGAAATCCACAGGTAGTTTACGCCGAGGTAAGCCCTGCCCGTAACATAGCCCTTTGAAAGCAGGTCGTCGATAACGCCCTTTGCCTCGTTAATCGTGATTGCAAAGCCGACGTTCTCCGCGTAGTTGTTTATGAGCTTTTCGTTTACAACGCCGACAACCTCGCCGTACATATTGAACATAGCGCCGCCCGAGTTGCCCGAGTTAATCGCTGCGTCAGTCTGAATGGAGGACAGTGAGCGCTGGTTGGAGGAAATCTGTCGGTTAAGTCCCGAGATAATTCCCTTGGAAACGGAGGTTTCAAGTCCGAGCGGGTTTCCGATTACAACGCAGTCGTCGCCGAGATGAAGCTCGTCTGAGTCGCCGAGAACAGCGGTCTTAAGCCCTGTCGCGTCAATCTTCAGCACCGCAAGGTCCGTATCGACGTCGCAGCCGATAAGCTCCGCGTCGTATACCTTCGCGTCAACTTCGCCCGTTTCGGGGTCGGTGTTGTTTATCTGAACGGTATATGCGTCAAGCCCGTCAACAACGTGAGCGTTGGTCATAATGTATCCGTCGGAGGAAATCACAATGCCGCTGCCGCTGCCGTAAAGCACTTTTTCGTTGCGGTAGTTCGTGAAAACCTCGATGTAAACAACCGTGTCGCGAACCTCTGCTACAAGGTCGCGGGTGTACATATATGTGCCGTCGGTGTTATACTCCACCTTGCCCGAAAGGTTGTGCTGTACGCTTGAGCTTTGCATATCGCTGAGCGTGGGGTTTGCCGAAGGCTCGGAGGAAGTGCTGTCGTTTTTGCTGTCAGAAGCGGGGCGGCTGTCAACCTCGCTCTCGGAGTAGGACGATTCGGGGGCCTTTACAAGATTATTGCTGCGCGACGCGATAAGCGCGCCGCCGAAGCCCGCTCCGCTGCCGACAATCGCAACCGCCGCGATAAGCGCGATTACCTTCGCGGTGTTATGCTTCTTGCGGGGCTTTTCGGTGGGAATGCCGTCTATATCGTTAAAGTTGTTCATGTTATCCATAAAACTCATCCTTTCTGTCGTTCGGTTTAGTTTATGGTTTTATTATAGAAACGGTTTGTGTAATCAGTGTGAAACAAAGTTGAACAAATAATTAAATCTTTTTGGAAAACAGGTTATCACATTATCCCATACTTGCGGGCGCTTCTGCCATATTGATGTCCGCTTCGCCCTTTATCGCGCGGTCAACCGCCAGCGCCAGCGCGCATTCAAGGCGCTTTTTCTGCATTTCGCAGGAAAGCTTGTGCGGCTTTTTGACGTCGCCCTCGTACAGGAAGCCGTTCGCGTTGCACCCGCCCGAGCAGAAGAACTTTGCCCAGCAGTCGCGGCAGCCCTGCTTGCTGTACACGTGCGTTCCCGCAAAGAACGACTTTATATCGTGGTTAAACGTTCCGTCATATAGGTTGCCCATTTTCCACTGTTCGATACCAACGAACTGATGACACGGGTAAATATCCCCGTGCGGATCAACCGCAACGTAGTCGTTTCCGCAGCCGCAGCCGCGCAGGCGCTTTATAGCGCAGGGACCTGCGTTGATATCCACCATAAAGTGGAAGAAGTTGAACTTGTTTTCCTTTCTCTCGGACATAATCTCGCACAGGCGGTCGTACTCCGAGAAAACGCGCGGCAGGTCGTCAAAGCCGATTGCGTAGGGCATTTTCGGGTCGGTTACGACAGGCTCCGCCGAAAGCTGCTCAAACCCGAGGTCGCGCATATGAAGCACGTCGTCTGCGAAATCGAGGTTGTACTTCGTGAACGTTGCGCGGACGTAGTAGTCCTTTCCGCCGCGGTTTTGAACAAGCTTTTGGAACTTCGGCACGATAACGTCATAGGCGCTTTTGCCGTTAAGCGTTTTTCTTATGCGGTCGGTAACTTCGCGCCTGCCGTCAAGCGACAGCACAACGTTCACCATCTCGCGGTTTATGTAGTCAATTTTCTCGTCGTCAAGCAGAACGCCGTTTGTCGTTATCGTAAAGCGGAAGTTCTTTCCGTGCTGCTTTTCAATCGAGCGCGCGTACTTCACGGTTTCCACCACGGTGTCCCAAGCCATAAGCGGCTCGCCGCCAAAGAAATCAAGCTCGATGTTCTCGCGGTTTGCGGAGTTTTCAATAAGGAAGTCAATCGCCTTTCTTCCCGTTTCGGGAGTCATTATGCAGCGCTCGCCGCCAAAGTCGCCCGTCTGCGCAAAGCAGTATTCGCAGCGCAGATTGCAGTCGTGCGACACGTTAAGGCACATCGACTTTACGGGGCTTTTCACCATCGTTTCGGAATACTTTTCATACTCGTCCTGCGCAAAAAGCGCGCCGTCGTTTTTCAGCGAATAAAGCTCCGCATAGCTTTCCGCGATGTCCTCGGGAGAATACTGCGGCAGCTTTTCGCAAATCCCATCGGGAAGCTCTTCCGTCATATTCTCGTCAACGAGGTCAAGCAGGTCGTAGGTGCAGTCGTCAACCGCGTGAACGCCGTTTGAGTTTACGTCGAGGACTATATTGTAACCAAGCTGTTTGAACTTATGTATCATCTTTCAATTTCTGCTCCAAAGGAGCAAATCTCCTTTATTTGTTTCGTACTATTCCTAAAATAATTTTTGGGCAGGAATATTCCCGCCCAAAATCCGCAACATAACGGGAGCCGCGCCTTGTGCGCCGCCTCCCAAAACTGCCAAACGGCTTACTTAACGGACTCGCACTTCTGGTTTGCTACTGTGCAGGAGGTCTTGCATGCAGACTGGCAGGAGCTGGTGCACTTGCCGCAGCCGCCCTTAGCGGCAGTTGCCTTAAGGTTAGCCTTATTAACTGTTGTGATGTGCTTCAAATCGGACACCTCTTTCTTCAAAATATCACGGCACAGCCGTCTATAATACAAGTATAGCATATCTCAGAAAAATTTTCAAGGGGATAAAGCAATTTTTTTCATTGCCACAGGTTAGTCATCGGATACTCGGTAAAGCGCCACATTCCGTACTGCTTTTCCGCCTTGTAGGTTATCTCCTTTACCTCGGTTTCGCCCGCTTCGTAGAGATATGTGTCATACTCGGTGAAAATTGCCTCGTTGTCCGTCAGAACAGAAAGTTCGTATTCAACCGATTGGAGATAGGGATTTCCGCCCGCGCCGTCGCTGTGTCTGACGTAGATTTTTCCGTCCTGCTCGGCAACCGCATTCGTTTCCATCATCGCGCCGATAATCTCCATACTGAAAAATTTATCGAGCGTTTCGAGCAGCTTTTGCTTTGTGCTAAACCGCTCGTCCGTCACAAGGTCATACTTTAGCCCGTCAAGCTCGATGTAATTCTCTGTGTCAAGCAGCACTGCGCTGCTCGCATACGGTGTGAAAATCACCTCAAGCTCTCTCGCCTTCTCAAAAATTTCGTCTGCCGACTGAACCGTCGGGTCAAGGCGGACATAGCCCTGCTCCTCGGGGAGAAGCTGATAGCGGTTTTCGCTCTCGTAGAAGCGATAAACGCGCGCACCGTCCTCGGATATGTAGAAGTCGCACATATAATAGAGCGTTCCCTCAAACTCGTCGTAGCAGCTTATCGCGTGGCAAACTGCGCCGTCAATCTCCGCCGTCTGATACGCGTCGGAAAAAACGTATACCCTATCCTCTGCCGGAAGCCCAAGAAAGCTGTTGCTGTATGCAAGAATAAGCCCCGCGTAGCTCTCCTCGGGTTCGGAGGTTTCCTCGGGCGGCTCGCTGTCGGAAGTCTGCTCGGTCTGCTCGGTTTCGGGCGGGGTGTCTGTCTGCTCGGGCGCTGTGTCGGGGGTGATTTCCGGCTCGCTATCCGAGGTATTATCCACCGCGGAAGCGCTGTCGGGACTTTCAAGCCCCGTACCGCCGCCGTCGCTTTCTCCCGAACAGCCGACGCCCGCCGCGCATATTGCCACGGAAAGCAGCGCCGCCATTATCCTCTTTCTCATAGTGTTCTCCTGTTTTGCGGTTTGTTCTATGTATATGCGCATTATTGCACAAAATTGCGGCAGTGGCAAAGCACCGCCGCAGTTCTTTCATTCGCGCGGAAAATCAAAGGTCGCTCTCGTCGTCCTCGGCCTTTTCCTCGGTAAGCTCGTCTGCGAGCTTTGCTGCGGGAGCAGCTTCGTCCTCGGTCTCCTCAGAAGAAACGTCGTCAAGCGCCTCGTCTGCGTCGAAGTCGAGGTCATCGTCGAACTCGTCGTCCCAATCGTCGTAGTAGTTATCCTCGTTTTCCTTTTCGAGCTTTTTCTTTGTGATATAGGTAGCAGCGGCAACTCCGCCTGCAACTGCAAGAAGTCCCACCATTAAAATTCCTAGAGCTTTCATAAAAAAATCCTCCTTAGTAAAAACAGGAATATCGGCAACCGCCACAAGATGTGCCGCCCGTAAACGGGTAAATTCCCACCTAATAGCATTATACATCAATACGGGAATTATTTCAAGTGCCGCCGCTATTATTTGTAAAAACAGCACAAAATCATCACAGGTTTCCTGTCATATTCATCAAAACGGAAATTGCGGCAATCGGAGCTGTTTCGCAGCGCAAAATTCGCTTTCCGAGCGATGCCTGCGCAAAGCCCGCCGCCGAAAGCGCCTCTGCCTCGCTAAGCTCAAATCCGCCCTCGCAGCCGATAACGACGTCGATGTTCTTTTTGAACTGCGTCACCGCGCTGCGCAGAGGGGTTGTCGCGCATTCATAAAACAGTATGCCCGTATTTTCGGGTTTGATGAGGGTTTTGAGCGCGGAAAAATCCACCGCCTCGCCCACTGTCGGGACAACGCCGCGCCCGCACTGCTTTGCCGCTTCGAGCGCAATTCTGCGGTAGCGCTCGGTTTTCTTTGCAAGCTGCTTTTCGTCGGGGCGGGAAACGCAGCGCTTTGAAAAAAACGGAACGATTTCGCACGCGCCGCACTCAACCGCCTTCTGCACTATAAACTCCATCTTGTCGCCCTTCGGCATTGCCTGAAACAGCCTTAGATGAACGCTCGGCTCCGCCTCGTTGGGAGAACTTTCCAACACGCGGAATGTGCAGCAGTCCTTGCCCGCTTCTTCAAGCTCCGCGAGATAATCCATACCACGCCCGTCGCACAGCACCGCGATATCCCCCGCTCTCATACGAAGCACAACCGAAATGTGCTTTGCGTCCTCGCCGCTGACAACGCCCGCCTGCTCCGAAATGTTTTCGGTAAAAAACCTCGGATATCGCCAGCGCTCAAGCTTAAGATTTTTATCATCTAAAGTGTTCATAGTGTTCTCCTTTTTTCAGTTAAAGCCGTATTCCTCCGCCTGCCCGAAAAGCCGCTCGACATTTGCCTTCAGCCCCGCGTTTTCTTCCCGTGATAGCGTCGGGTCGTCGGAGATAATCCGCTCGGAAAGGCGCTCTACCTCGCGAAGCACCTCTGCGTCGTCGGCAAGGTCGGCAACCTTCATCGGCGGAAGCCCGTGCTGCTCGCGCCCGAAAAAGTTTCCCGGTCCGCGAAGCATAAGGTCGGTGTCAGCAATCTTGTAGCCATCGGTGGTTTCCACCATCGCTTTTGTTCGCGCGGCGGTGTATTCGCTCTTGCTGTCGGTCATAAGTATGCAGTAGCTCTGCTCGCTGCCCCTGCCCACTCTGCCTCTTAGCTGATGAAGCTGCGACAGCCCGAACTGCTCGGCGTTTTCTATCAGAATAACCACCGCATTCGGCACGTCAATTCCCACCTCGATAACCGTCGTGGAAACCAGCAGATGAATGCGGTTTTCCTTAAACTCGGTCATTACACGGTCCTTGTCCGCCTGCTTCATCTTTCCGTAAAGAAGCCCCGTCGGGATATCGCGAAACTCGCCGCAGGCAAGGCTGTTGTAATATTCAACAGCGCTCGCTTTTTCGCTTTTCGCTTCTTCGCCCGCTTCTACAAGAGGGCAGATGATGTACGCCTGCCGCCCCGCGGCGATGTGCTTTTTTATAAAGTTATATATGCGCGGACGGAAGGACGTGTCCACGGCGTAGGTCTTTATCGGAAGCCTGCCCTTCGGCATCTCATCAAGCACCGACACGTCAAGGTCGCCGTACATTATAAGCGCAAGCGTTCTCGGTATCGGAGTCGCGGACATCGCGAGGATATGCGGGTTCGCGCCCTTTTCGGCTAGCGCCGAGCGCTGCCCGACACCGAAGCGGTGCTGCTCGTCAACCACGACAAGCCCCGTTTTCGCCATACAGCTTTGCTTTACAATCAGCGCCTGCGTGCCGATAAGCACGTCTGTTTCCCCGCTCGCCGCAGCCGCGCGCACCGCGCGCTTTTCAGCCGGCGTAAGGCTTCCCGTAAGCAGCGAAACCTTAACCCCAAGCGGGCTTAACAGCTCGCTAAAGGTCTTGTAATGCTGCTTTGCAAGCACCTCGGTCGGCGCCATAACCAGCGTCTGAAACCCGTTTTGCCTCGCGAAAAAAGCCGCGCCCGCCGCAACCAGCGTTTTTCCCGAGCCGACATCGCCCTGAACCAGACGGTTCATCGGGCTTTTCCCCGTCATATCGCGGCAGCAGTCCTCGACAGCGCGCCTTTGCGCCCCCGTCGGCGAAAACGGCAGCGCCGCGTAAAACTCCGACATATCCGCCTGCCGCATTACCGCGCCGCTCAGGTTCCGCCCCCTGCGCTTCAGCATAGTAAGCCCAAGCTTCAGCGTAAGCAGCTCCTCAAACACAAGCCTGCGTCGCGCGGCGGTGTATTCCTCGCGGCTGCGCGGAAAGTGGATTTTTTTTAGCGCCTCGTCCGCGCCGATAAGCCCGTATTCGTCAAGAATGCTTTGCGGGAGCGTTTCGCTTTTGTTCGTCTGAGAAAGCGCGGTGCGCATATTCGCGCTGACCATTGCGTTCGACAGCCCCGCGGTAAGCGGGTATTTAGGCAGCAGCCCCGCCTCCGACGGCTCGACATACGCGGGAGAAGAAATCTGCAAATTTAGCAAATCGCCCGTTATTTTTCCGAAAAAAATGTACTCTTTGTAAAGCTGAAGCTTGTCGAACGTATATTTTGCGTTGAAGAAAACCGCCGTTATGCTCCCCGTTTCGTCGGAAAGCACCGCCTTGTAAATCGCTAGGTTTGCGTGAGTGCTGAACGGAGCGCTTTTTCTTGCGACAACAGCACGAAAGGCGCAGCTCTCTCCGGGCTGCACCTCCGATATCGTCTTAAGGTCTGTAAAATCCACATAGTCGCGGGGATATAGCTCTACAAGCTCCTCCGTCGTCTTAACGCCGAGTTTGCGGTAAAGCTCCGCCTTTTTAGGGCCTATGCCCTTTAGATAGGTTATGTCCATATTCACCCCGCAAGCGAGTTGTTATTCAACCGAAATGATATAGTAGTAGACGGGCTGTCCGCCGTTTACAAGCACGATGTCTATATCGTCGCTGACCTTCGAGCGGAGAAGCTCATAAGCCGCGTTAGCGTCCTCGTCGGATACGTCGGAGCCGTAAATCACGGTGATGTAGCTGCTAGAAGAAGAAATCAGGCGCTTTGTGAGCTTAACAAGCGACTTTGTGACGTCCTTTTCGGTAAAGACAATCTTTCCGTTGTCCATCGCGAGTATTTCGCCCTGCTTTATCTTGTGACCGTCGTACTCGCTGTCGCGAACCGCGTAGGTAATCTGACCGCTCGCAACTCTGCCTAGCGCCTCGGTCATTCCGCTGCGGTTTTCCTCAAAGCCTGCGGACGGGTCGAACGACATCATCGCAGAAATGCCCTGCGGAATGGTCTTTGACTGAAGCACGCATACGTTTCTGTCGGCAAGGGAAACCGCCTGCTCTGCCGCCATAATGATGTTCTTGTTGTTAGGAAGGACGAAAACGTTGTGCGCGGGGGTCTGTCCGATAGCTTCAAGAATGTCCTCGGTGGAGGGGTTCATCGTCTGCCCGCCGCGAACAACATAGTCCGCGCCAAGGTCAGTGAACAGCGCCTCGATACCCGCGCCCGCGGCAACCGCCACAAAGCCGATTTCCTTTTCGGGAGCAACGGGCTGCTTGCGGTTTGCCTGCGCAGCCTTGTCCGCTTCGATGAGATTGTTGTGCTGCTCGCGCATATTCTCAATCTTTATTTTCGTCAGCTCGCCGAACTTTATTCCTGCTTCAATTGCCTTGCCGGGGTGATTTGAGTGAACGTGAACCTTGATGATATCCTCGTCATCAACCACGACAACGCAGTCGCCGATGGTTTCAAGGAAAGCGCGCAGCGCGGTCGCGTCCTTGCCGCCTGCGGATTTCTTCACGATAAATTCCGTGCAGTATGCGAACTTAATCTCCTCGGGAGCGGCTGCCGCAGCCACCGCTGCGGGAGTTACGGGCTTGACCTCATCTTCGGACAGAACAGGCTCGCCGCCGCTTATCACCGCGTACATTCCCTCAAGGATAACGATAAAGCCCTTTCCGCCCGCGTCAACAACGCCCGCCTTTTTCAGCGCGGGAAGCAGCTCGGGGGTCTTTTCGAGCGAAATGTTCGCCGCGTCGATGTACGCTTTCAGGAACTCCGCCGCGTCGCCGTTTTCCTTTGCGAGAGAAACGGTGTTTTCATAGCCCTCGCGCGCAACCGTCAGGATTGTGCCCTCGGTGGGCTTCATAACGCTCTTGTATGCCGCGTCAACGCCCAGCTTGAATGCTGCGCTCAAAGCCGCCGCGTCTGCTTCTTCCCTGCCCGAAAGCCCCTTTGAAAGCCCGCGGAAAAGCAGCGAGAGGATAACGCCGGAGTTTCCCCGCGCGCCGCGCAGCATAGCCGACGCGGTGAGCTTTGCAACCTCGCCCGCGGTAGCCCCGTCAGGAACGTTTTTAAGCTCCGCAAGCGCGTTCTTTATCGTCATAGACATATTCGTGCCCGTGTCGCCGTCGGGCACGGGGAAAACGTTAAGCTCGTCCACCTCGCGGCGCATATTTGAGATATTGTTCGCTCCCGAAATAATCGCGTCCCTCAGGAGCTTTCCTGTGATATTCATCTGCAAAAATGTCCTTCCTTACTTATTTCAGACCTTTAAGTCGTCTACAAAAACGCTTACCTTTTCAACCTTTATTCCCGTGCTTTCCTCTACGGTGTAGGAAACCTTATGGATAATCGCCCGCACAACCGCGTTCATATTCACGCCGTAAAGCAGCGAGATGTGCAGCTCGATAAACAGCTTATCCTTTACCGCGCTGACGGAAATTCCCCTGTCGCTCTCACGCTTTGCGCCAAACGGCAGGGCTGCCATAAGCGTTTCCTTTGTGTTTGCGACATTCATCGAAACCACGCCGAAGCAGTTCGTGACGGTGTTTCCGATTAGCGAGATGAGATAGTCGCGGGATATCGTTATCTGCCCAACGTGATTTTTCAGTGTAATCATTTCAAAGCCTCCCTTGATATATTAAGAGCCATTGCTCATTCTTTCAAAATCTCAGTGCCCGCGCCGCAGGGCGAGCATACCGCCGTAAAACCGCCGAAAAGCTTTACAGCGCGCTTCGCGCTCTCCTCGTCGGGAAAAACGCCGAACAGCGCAGCGCCGCTGCCCGTAAGCCCAGCGGCTTTTGCGCGCCCCTCGATGAGAAGCCTTCGGCGGATTTTCTCTATACGCTTGTCGGCGTAAAGCGTTTCAAACACATTATACATATTTTCGGGGCATTCCATTCCCTCTTCGAGAAAATCATTGAGCTTTCCCCTTATAGGCAGCGGAGAAGCGTCCCACTTCCTGTATGCCTCGCCTGTCGGGCAGGTGAAGTCGGGCATAACCACAAGGAAGCTGTACCCGTTTGCTATATCGGGGATATCGGACATCTCCTCGCCTATGCCGCGGCAAAGCTTCGTGCCGCCCACCATACAAAACGGAACGTCCGCGCCGCACATAAGCCCAAGCTCCAAAAGCCGCTTTTCCGAAACGGGAAGCCCGCAAAGGACGTTCAGCCCGCGAAGCACCGCAGCCGCGTCCGTGCTTCCGCCGCCCATTCCCGCACCGTGCGGGATACGCTTTTCTATCGCGATTTTTGCGCCGAGGGGACGGTTTATTTCCTCAAAAAACAGCCGCGCCGCCTTGTCGCAGATGTTCCCGCCGTTTTGCGGGATATCGGGATTGTCGCAGGACACCGAAATGCCGCTGCCGCAAAGCTCGATATGTACCGTATCAGACAGCGAAACGCTCTGCATAACCGTTTCAAGCAGGTGATAGCCGTCGCTTCGCCGCCCCGTTATGTCAAGGTAAAGATTAAGCTTTGCGCGGGCAATAACGCTTATTCTGTCACTCACCGCGGATTTCCTCTAAAAATTCCTTTATGCGGGCAAGCGCCGTCTGCAAATGCTTCAGCGAGTAGGCATAGCTTACGCGGACGTAACCCTCGCCGCTTGCGCCGAATGCGTTGCCCGGCACAACCGCCACCTTCTTCGAGTAGATAAGCTTTTCGCAGAACTCCGAGCTTGTCATTCCCGTGGACTTTATCGACGGGAAAACGTAAAACGCGCCCTCCGGCTCAAAGCATTCAAGCCCCATATCGTTAAAGCCCCGCACAAGCAGACGGCGGCGCATATCGTATTCTTCAATCATACGCTGAACATCCTCGCGGCAGTCCTTCATAGCGACAATTGCCGCGTACTGGCTTACCGTCGGGCTGGACATAATGCAGTATTGATGCAACTTCAGCATCTGCTTAATAATCGGCTGCGGGCCTGCCGCATAGCCCAGCCGCCAGCCCGTCATAGCATACGCCTTTGAAAAGCCGTTGATGACAATAGTGCGCTCTGCCATTCCGTCAATTTCAGCGATAGAAACGTGCTTTTCTTCTCCGTAGGTCATTTCGCTGTAAATCTCGTCGGAGATTACAATGATGTCCGTGCCGCGGAGTACCTCTGCGATTTCCTCAAGGTCGCGCCTGCGCATAACCGCGCCGGTCGGGTTGTTCGGAAACGGCAGGATAAGCACCTTGGTTTTCGGGGTGATTTTCTCGCGGAGCGCCGCTGCTGTCAGGCGGAATTTATCCCCCTGCTTTGTCACGATAGGCACGGGCGTGCCCCTGCAAACGCTGACGATAGGCGAGTAGCAGACGAACGAAGGCTCGGGAACAAGCACCTCGTCCCCCTCCTCCACAAGCGCGCGGATTGTAATATCGATAGCCTCCGAGCCGCCGACGGTTACGATAATCTGATTGTTGGGGTCATACTCCGTGTGAATTGACTCCTTAAGATACTCGGAAATAACCCCGCGAAGCTCTGCAAGTCCGCTGTTTGCGGTGTATGCGGTTTTTCCCTTTTCGAGAACGCGGATAGCTTCCTTGCGGGCAGCCCACGGCGTTTTGAAATCAGGCTCGCCGACAGAAAGGGAGATAACCCCGTCGATTGACTGCGCGATATCGAAGAACTTGCGTATGCCCGAGGGCTGGATATCGCGAATCCGCTGGGGGATAATGTTATCGTAGTTTATCACGGGGAAACCAGACTCCTTTCGTCAGAGCTGTCCTCGCCGAAGATGTGTTTCTTCTCCTTGTAGCGTCTAAGCACGAAATGCGTAGTCGTTGAGAGAACGCCCTCGAGCGTGGACAGGCGCTCGGAAACGAAAAGCGCAACCGTGCGAAGGCTTGTGCCCGTGATGGTTACGGACAAGTCGGAAGAACCGCTCAGAAGCGTTACCGTGTCAACCTCGTCGTACTTCATAATCGTATGCGCGAGGTCGTCAAAGCCGTGGTCCTTCATCGGGGTTATTTTAAGGTCGATTATCGCGGTAACGCGGGTTTCGTCCGCCTTTTCTTCATCTATGATAGCCGAGTAGCCGATAATTATCCCGTCCGCTTCGAGGCGCGCGATTTCCGCGACGACCGCGGCTTCCGTTGTGCCAAGCATTGTCGCAAGCTGGGCGTTTGTAATGCGGGCATTTTCCCGCAGAAGGTCAAGAAGCTTAGTGGTGTTCATAACATTTCCTCCGTTCATATTCCGATAAAAATCGGTTCTTTATATTTGTATACGCATATCTCGGAAAAGCCGATTTCGCGTAGCAAATTCATTGTGATTTCGATATCCGCGCCGACGTCGGATACGCGGTGAGCGTCGCTTCCGATTGTTATGAGCCGCCCGCCGAGCCGCTTGTAGCGCAAGAGATATTCCTGCGGCGGCATAGGCACGCCAAGTCCCTTTCGTATGCCAGAGGAATTAACCTCCAAAGCTATGCCTCGCTTTATTATCGTGCGGAATATCTCGTCTATCGTGCTTTCGTAGGGCGACATATCTATCTCGCGGCAGATTTTCAGCACGGGCGCCTTTATATCCACCTGAAGAAATCTGAGCGGAAACGTGAGGTGCGACAGCGAGCAGAAATTCCCCCATTTTGCAAGAGCAAGCTCCTCCTCGAAGTATTCGTCAAGGCAGCGCTTTCTGTCGGCGTCGGTGTCGGGCACGCGGTTAAGGTAGGGGTAGCTTTTCGAGCGGTGCTGCGAGCCGAGCACGAAGTCGAAATCGTGTGCGCCAAGTATCTTCTCCGCGAGCGGGAGATTATAGAGCGGCTGACCAAGCTCCGCGCCGTAGTAAACCTCCATCTTCCCCGCAAAGCGCTCCTTTATCTCACGGAAAACGCCGTAGCCTTTCGAAACGGCGCTCTCAAAATCCCACTCGGTAAACTTGTCGATTTCGATGTGGTCGGTGAGGGCAAAGTGCTTTATGCCAAGCTCGCAGGCTCGCTGCGCCATAAGCATAGGCTCGTCGCAGCCGTCGTGCGAAAGCGTGGAATGTATGTGACAGTCGATAAGATTCAAATGCAATTCCTTCTTTTGTTCGTTGTGCTTTTGTACTCCTGCAAAGTTTCGTTAAAAAATATACATAATTCTGTCTGTACGCAGGGGTTTCTTTATTATTTTATCACAAATTTTATTTTTTGTCTATGATGGGATTTACTTTTTCAAAGATTTTTAGTATAATAGAATAGAAATTATAAATAATGAACAGTTGCGGCTCGGATTTTTATACAATTTGACCGCAGAACAGGAGGAACAAATGAGAGCAGTAGTTGCTGTTATCGGTAAGGACATGGTTGGCATTCTCGCAAAGGTAAGCGGAATATGCGCAGAGCAGGGCGCAAACGTTATGGACGTTACGCAGACCATTATGCAGGATTTGTTTGCTATGACAATGATGATAGAGATATCGAAGCTTGCAATTCCGTTTTCCGAGTTTTCCGATATGCTTAAAGCGGCGGGTTCGGAAATGGGACTT
>SFHN01000110.1 GCA_004555635.1 [Eubacterium] saphenum | reverse complement strand
GTGCGACATCACCATCTCCATCGACTGCGACGGGCAGGACGACATCAACGCCATGGACGAAATGGTGGATGCGTACCTTGACGGCTGCGGTCCGTTCAAGACCTTCGTCAGCGTAATGGTTCCCAACGCAGCAAGCTCGTTCCTTACGGTATTTATCTTCTCTATCGTATGGTACTGGAACGACTACTACGTTTCCTCGATGTTCTTCAAGGACCCGAACACAATCTCCCTGAAGATTGCGAACATCTCGTTCCTCATTTCTATGATGCTCACAGGTCAGGTAGGAAACGCACGCGACTTCGTCGTATGGATGGAAGCAGGCTGTCTGCTCGCTATCGCGCCTATCGTAATTATGTACATCTTCCTTCAGAAGTACTTTACGGAAGGTATCGAGAGAGCAGGTCTTGCAAACTGATTTTTACAGCACTCAGCCCTCGTTTTCGGGGGCTGTTTTGCTGACGCATTTCGGAGGAACATATGAAGTTGGTAGAAATTTATTCCGACGGCGCTTGCAGCGGAAACCCCGGTCCGGGCGGCTGGGGAGCAATTCTGCGCTGCGAGGGCAGGGAGCGCGAGATGAGCGGCGGTGAAGCGCATACAACAAACAACCGAATGGAACTTCTCGGAGCAATAAGCGCGCTTGCAGCATTGAAATATCCCTGCAAGGTGCTGCTTACGACCGACAGCAAGTATGTCGTTGACGGGATAGAAAAGGGCTGGGCAGCGGGCTGGAAAAAGCGCGACTGGAAGAAGTCTGACGGCAAGCCCGCGCTAAACCCCGACCTGTGGGAGCAGCTGCTGGAGCTTACCGCCGTGCACGATGTCGAGTTCCGTTGGATAAAGGGGCACGCGGGACACCCCGAAAACGAGCGTTGCGACGCGCTTGCGGTAGAGCAGCGCGACAATTTCGCAAGGAAGTAGCGGTGTTCTCGTGGCAAACTCGCCGCGCCGTTGCTGGAAAGCCGGATTTATCGGGCTGTATGTTTAGCTGTCGAAATATGATACGCCGTCGGGCGGCTCAACACGGGCGCGTCCGACGGCGTTTTTCTGCGTAAAAAGCTATGCGGCGCTTCACTTTTCGCCGTCAACATCCTCTCGTGCGCCGAAATAGTCCTTTGTAAGCCCGCAAACTGGGCAGCGCCAGCTGTCGGGGATATCCCGGAACTTAGTTCCCGGCGCAATTCCGTCAGCGGGAGCGCCAAGCTCCTCGTTGTAAATATATCCGCACGGACAAAGATATTGCTCCATGATAATGCACTTCCTTTCTCGTTTTCGCGGCGAAACCGCCGTTACTCTTATTTTGTGCCAAACATCGCTGAAATATCAGCACAAGTGAAATCTGCAAACGCGCAAAACAATCTCCCTAAAAAGAACTCCGAACGAGAGTGCGAGTTACAGCGGAGTTTGTCTGATGAGTGCATATGTCATTCCCACCAAAACAGTTAAAAATTTACTGCACTTATGGCAAAGGAAAATCTGAAAGGCGAATATAATGATAAAGGAAAATCAAAAGCTCCTTAATAATATAAACATAATAACCGATGTGATTATCGTTATCGCTTCGATAATAATGTCCTATATGCTGATATTCCATCTGCTGGATTTTGAGAAAAACTTCGCGCTTATCGACTACATAAAGCTTGCGGTGGTTTTTGCTCCGATTCAGCTAATGACCTTCGGCTGCCTTGGGTTATATGACTCGTTCAGGACAAAGGCGTTTACGACAGAGCTTGGAAAGCTGCTTCAGGCGCTTATCATCGACGGCGTTTTTATGGTAACGATTCTTTACGTTCTGCACTTGTTCAACTTCTCGCGCTGGGCGCTGTTCACGTTCCTAGCGCTGGACTTTGTGCTTGCCGCGCTCAAAAGGCTGCTTATGCGCAGGATTCTGCGGAAAATGCGCGCAAAGGGCTACAACCAAAAGCGCGTTTTGGTTATCGGCGGCGGCTCGGCGGCTCGCGACTATATCCACGAAATAACCGAGGACAAAAGCTACGGGCTTGTCTGCGCGGGGTATATTTCCGACACCAACACGCTCGAATGCGCCGAAAGACTCGGAGGGTTTGAGGATATGGCGGAGCTTCTTGAGCGCGAGCATTTCGACGAGGCGGTGTGCGCGCTGGATGATGACGAAACGGAATGGCTTTCGCATACGGTTGAAGCGTGCGAGCACTCCGGCACAAAGCTCTCGGTTATACCGATAATATACAGGTTTATGTCGGTTACAACATCCATCGACGTTGTCGGGAGTATTCCGCTGATGAATATACGGCGCATTCCGTTGGATAATATCGGAAACGCATTCTTAAAGCGGGCGATGGATATTGTCGGCTCGGCGGTGCTGCTTATTCTTACCTCGCCGATAATTCTCATTAGTATGCTCATAATAAAGCTGACAATGGGCGGCTCTCCGATTTTCAAGCAGAAGCGCGTCGGGCTTAACAAAAAGCTGTTCACTATGTACAAGCTCAAAAGCATGAAGGACAGCGACTGCTCCGACACCGCTTGGAGCACCGATGCCGACCCGCGCAAAACACGCTTCGGCGCGTTTATCCGAAAGCTGTCGATAGACGAGCTTCCGCAGCTTGTAAACGTCCTTAAAGGCGATATGAGCCTTGTCGGGCCGCGCCCCGAGGTACCGTTTTATGTAGACGAGTTCAAAAACACTATACCGATGTATATGATAAAACATCAGGTAAAGCCGGGGATAACCGGACTTGCGCAGATAAAGGGACTTCGCGGCGACACCTCGATAGAAAAGCGTATAGAGTATGATATCCGCTACATAGAAAACTGGTCGTTTTTCCTTGACATATCTATTCTTTTGCAGACGCTGTTCAAATTCACAAACAGCGAGAAGCTCTCAAAAAAGGACAACGCATCGAATAATATTCCGGAGAGAATAAAAAATGATTAACGAGAACAATGTTAACAAAGAAAACAAACTTGACATAACGGCGCTTGCGATATTTTTCCCATCGGTTGTCGCGCTGGCGATTATACCGGTGCTTATGCACGTCAGCTATGTGATATCGGACATTCCCGAAACGGCGCGCCTTTTTTCCTCAACGGAGAAGGACGGCAGCCTGTATCTCATCGACACCTTTTCTCAGTGCAAGGCTTTTGCGGTAGTCGTTTTCGCGATTATAATGCTGGCGGTTGCGCTTATGTGCTGTGTGTTTCTTTTCAGAAAGGCTGAAAAGCGCTCGCTTGCGATTGTTGGCGCATCGGCGGTGTATGTGATAATGGCGCTTATTTCCGCCTGCCTTTCGGATTACGGTCAGGTTGCGTTTTACGGCGTGTTTGACCGTGCGGAGGGCTTTTTCACGACGGCGTGCTACTTCGTGATTTTCCTTTTCACAATGTATGCATTCCGAAAGGAGCAGAACTTCCGCCCGATTGTTTTCGCGCTGTTTTTCTGCGTCGGGATAAACGCGGTGCTTGGCATAATGCAGTACACCGGCAACAACCCCGTGCAGTTTGACTGGTTTAACCGCCTTATCGTTGACAGAAAATACTACGGCGAAATCGTCCCCGTCGACAACATTCCCGCAAAGACGCTTTACGGCGCGCTTTATCACTACAACTATGTCGGAAGCTTTACGGGCTTGGTTATCCCGCTGTTCACGACGCTTGCGCTGTTTGAAAAGAAGCTCGGTATGCGCATAGCGTGTATCGTGTTTGATTTGCTGGCGGCGTTTATGCTTCTCGGAAGCGCTGCTCGAAGCGGAATTGTTGCAGTTGCGGCTGCAGCGGTTGTCGGGATTATCCTGTTTGCAAGGATTATCGCAAAGCACTGGAAAATATCCGTGTCGGTTGTCGCGGCGGCCGTTCTGCTGGTCGGGGCAAATGCGGCGCTTGACGGCGCGCTGCTGAAACGAGTTCCGTCGATTTTCGAGGACGTAATTCAGCTCGTAAGCCCCGCCGACGAGGACTTCGACCTGTTCTCAACGCTTCCCGTAAGGGAGATAAAGCAGCTTTCCGACGGCTCGGTGACTTTCGTAACGCAGACAGACGAGTTGAATATGAAATTCGACACTGAGGAATATACCTACAAATTTACGGACAAGAGCGGCGCAGCCGTTGACTACAAGACCGACGACGCAGGCTACTGCGTAATCCCCGACGAGCGGTATAAGGGCATTGAAATTCAGATGTTGTATACGCCCGATGTTCCGGAGCTTTATGCCGAATTATTCTCGTTCGGTTTTGAAAGAAACACCGACAAGGTGCTGTTATTCAAGCTGTTCGGCGAGAAATCCATAATGCAGGTTGACGCTCACACGGGCGAACTGATTACGACGGAAAATGCCGAGGCAATCGGCTTCAAGGGCAAGGAGAAGATAGGCTCCTCGCGCGGATACATCTGGTCAAGAACGATTCCGCTGCTGAAAAACTGCCTTGTTTACGGCTACGGCGCGGACACCTTCCCTTATGTCTTTCCGCAGAACGACTTCCTCGCAAAGTATTACTCTTACGCGGAGGGCTTCACAATCACCGTTGACAAGGTGCATAACCTCTATTTGCAGATACTGTTCAACAACGGTCTGATTGCGCTTATTGCGTTTTTGTTCATCGTTGTGTGGTATCTCGTTGACTGCTTCAGGCTGTACTCTTTGCGCCGCGAATACCGCGAAACGCAGATTTTCGGTGCCTCGGTTATGCTGGCGATAGTCGGTTATCTCGCAGCGGGGCTGTTTAACGACTCGGTGGTATCGGTTGCACCTATGTTCTGGATTTTGCTCGGAACGGGCTTTGCGCTTAACACGATAAACCGCAGGGCGGACAGGGGAGAGAGCGTTGATGTTGACGAGCAGGAAAGCACCGCGCGCGTTCTCTCGAAAAACGAGCAGCAGATTATCGACACCGCGAGCGTTCAGGGCGCGGCTTTGTCAGCGCTTATGAGAGCGAAAGCCGACGAGGAAAACAGAATAAAGCAGGAGGAGGAATACACGCGCCGCCGCGAGGAAGAAAGGCGCATTATCAAAGAAAAGGCGGATAAACAGCGCGCTATTGATAACGGCGACCTGAACGCATTTATTGCCCGAATGGAGCAAAAGCAAAGAGAGCTTCAGCAGAGCGCGGGCGAGGACGGCGAAGCTCCCATATCGGACGAAAACGACGACTCTGACGGCAAGTAAAATCTGCCGGCTTCCGCTGTGGCTGCGGGAGAGCAAGTTCTGTTCCCAATACGGAAAGGGGCGTGGATATTATGGATATCCGTTTACGCGACATTACAAAAATACCTAATCTTTTATCATTGCTAAGAATTATTCTAATACCTGTTTTCGTTGCGGTTTTCTTGTGGGAAAACGGGAACGTAAAGGTGCTTGAGGAGCTTTCGGAGGAGGCTAACGGCTACACCATCGCGGCGGCAATCGTCGTTTTCTCGGGGCTTACAGACGCGCTTGACGGCTTTATCGCGCGGCGCTTCGGTATGATAACCGACCTAGGAAAGATTCTCGACCCGTTTGCCGACAAGCTTACGCAGGCGGCGGTTGTCGTGTGCCTGTTCTTCAGATATGCCGAGCTGTGGCAGTATGTTGCAGCGCTCTTGGGGCTTATCGCGGCAAAGGATATCGCAATGCTGATACTCGGCGTGGCATTTCTCAAAAAAGGACAGGACCTAGGCGGCGCACGCTGGTTCGGAAAGCTGGCGACGGTTGTTTTCTATATTATGGTGATAATCCTGCTTGGCGCACCAAGCCTGAGCAACACGGCGGTAATTATAATGATTCTCACTATGTCGGGCTTTCTTCTGCTGGCGTTTGTGCTGTATGTTCGGGAATACTACCGTATGTGGAATAACAGGAAAAAGGAAGGGCAGAGCTGATATGATTACTGCTGATTTCCACGCGCATACATCGTTTTCCTCGGACAGCGACGAGCAGATGGAGCGAGCCGCCGAGGCGGCGGTAAAAGCGGGGCTTAAAACGCTCTGCATAACCGAGCATATGGATTACGACTACCCGGGCGGCGAGTTTATCCTCGATACTTCGGCGTACAGAGCGGAGCATCTGCGCGTTAAGGAACTTTTTGCGGGGCGGCTGGAACTGCTTTTCGGCGTGGAGCTTGGGCTTATGGATTATCTTTCGCCGCGGCTATGCGACTATATCGCGCAGTGGGACTTCGATTTCATCATCGGGTCATCTCATCTGATTAACGGCGTTGACCCGTACTATCCCGAGTATTTTGCGCAGCACGGTGACCGCGAGGGCATTCGGCTTTACTTCGAGAGCATTCTCGCGAACATACGCGCGTTTGACGGGTTTGATGTCTACGGACACCTTGATTATGCCGTGCGCTATTCCGCAGCGAAAAGCTATTCCCCGAGCGATTTTTCCGACCTTCTCGACGAGATACTTAAAGCGCTGATTAGCGCAGGAAAGGGCATTGAGCTTAACACGGCGGGACTGAAGTACGGGCTTGGCTGGGCGCACCCGCACCCGCTTTTGCTTAAACGCTACCGCGAGCTGGGCGGCGAGATTATAACTGTCGGCTCTGACGGGCATAAGGCAGAGCATTACGCCTACGCATTTGACAAGGCGGCGGATATCCTTAAAGCGGCGGGCTTTCGCTACTACACCGTATTCAGAGGCAGAAAGCCCGAGTTTATAAAGCTATAACTGCGCCAAAGCAGAGAAATTTCATAAGATTTTTTGTGTATAACG
>SFHN01000002.1 GCA_004555635.1 [Eubacterium] saphenum | reverse complement strand
ATAACAACCTGCTCCTCAACCTCAAGCGGGGAGTTCTGGTCCTGCTTTAAGACCTCAACGATACGCTCGCCCTTTGCAAGACGGTCCTTCGTGTCCTTGTCGAGGTCGGAGCCGAACTGCGAGAAGCTCTGAAGCTCTCTGTACTGCGAATACTCAAGCTTAAGCGTACCCGAAACCTTCTTCATAGCCTTTATCTGTGCGTTTCCACCGACACGGGAAACGGAGATACCGGGGTTAACCGCAGGGCGGACGCCGGAGTTGAACAGCTCGGTTTCGAGGAATATCTGACCGTCGGTAATCGAGATAACGTTTGTCGGGATATACGCGGATACGTCGCCTGCCTGCGTTTCGATAATCGGAAGCGCGGTAAGCGAGCCGCCGCCGTAGTCCTTGTTAAGACGAGCCGCGCGCTCAAGCAGACGGGAGTGGAGGTAGAATACGTCGCCGGGGTATGCCTCACGTCCCGGCGGGCGCTTAAGCAGAAGCGAGAGCGCTCTGTAAGCTACCGCGTGCTTGGACAGGTCGTCGTATACGACGAGAACGTCCTTGCCCTTTTCCATAAAGTACTCGCCCATCGTGCAGCCGGAGTAGGGCGCGATATACTGAAGCGGCGCAAGCTCGCTCGCGGTGGAGGATACAACGATTGTGTACTCGAGAGCGCCGTTTGTGCGGAGGGTTTCCACAACGTTTGCAACGGTGGAGTTCTTCTGACCGATTGCAACGTAAATGCAGATAACGTCCTTGCCCTTCTGGTTGATGATAGTGTCTATTGCGATGGCAGTTTTACCGGTCTGGCGGTCGCCGATGATAAGCTCACGCTGACCTCTGCCTATCGGAATCATCGAGTCGATTGCCTTAATGCCTGTCTGAAGCGGCACGGTTACAGGCTCTCTCGTGATGATACCCGAGGCGATTTTCTCAATCGGGCGGGTTTCCTTCGCGTAAATCGCGCCCTTGCCGTCAATCGGCTGACCGAGCGAGTTTACAACTCTGCCGAGCAGCTCCTCGCCGACGGGAACGGATACGATGCTTCCCGTGCGCTTTACCGTGTCGCCCTCTTTGATATCCGCATCGGAACCGAGCATTACGGCGCCGACAAAGTCCTCCTCGAGGTTAAGCGCCATACAGCGAACGCCGTTTTCAAACTCAAGCAGCTCGTTAAGCATACACTTTTCAAGCCCGTGAATACGAACGATACCGTCGCCGACGGTGACAACCGTGCCGACATCGCCGAGCTGAATTTTCGCGTTGTAGTTCTTGATGCGGTTCTTGATAAGACCCGTTATTTCATCGGGGCGTAAATCCATTAAATACATCCCTTTCTTTTCTGAATGTAAGACGTCATTCTCAGGAGATAACCGAGCCAAGCTCGCTTCTGAGCGCGTTCAGTCTTGTTCTGACGGAGCCGTCATAACGCGTTGTGCCGTAGTCTATGACAATACCGCCGACAAGCGCGGGGTCAAGCTTCTCCTTCAGAGTAACCTTTTTGCCCGTCGTTTCGGTCATCTTGTCGATAACGCTCTGCCGCATCTTTTCGGAGAGCGGAAACGGCGTTGTTACCGTGATTTCGGCTATGCCGAAGTGCTCGTTGTACATCTCGGAGAAGTTTTTGACGATTCCGCCAAAGCAGTCAAACCGCCCTCTTTCCGCTAAGACGCACAGCAGATTTTCGGTAAGCTCGCTTACGCCGCCCGTGCTTGCGATATCCTTTACAAGCGCTACCTTTTCCTTTACAGGAATGGTAGGCGTACCCATAAGCTTTGTAAGCCCCGGGTTCTGCGAGAAAATCTCCGCGAGCGTTTTCAGCTCCGCGAGAATATTTTCCGCGCCGGAAGCGTTTTCCTCGAGTACAAGCTCAAAGAACGCCTCGCCGTATACCTTTTCAGCCTTGTCGTTCATGGCAGTTCTCCTTTCCCGCGGCTCATTCGGCAGAGCGCACGTTTGCAAGGAAGCGGGAGATAAGCTCCTCGTTGTCCTTTTCGGAGATTTCCTTTTCTGCTACCTTTGTCGCTGCCATAATCACGATATCGGATATCTCGTCCTTTATCTCGTTCAGAGCGCGCTTCTTGTCGCGCTCGATTGCCTCCTCCGCCTTTGCGCGGATTTCAGCCGCCTTTGCGTTCGCCTCGGAGAGAATTTCCTCCTCGCGCGCCTGCGCTCTGAGGTTCGCCTGCCTGATAATCTCGGCGGCTTCCTCCTTAGCGCCCGCTATGCTTGCGAGATATTCCTGCTCCGCTTTCTGCGCGGACTCCTTCGCCTTCTGCGCCTCGGCAATCTCGGAAGCGGCAAGCTCCTTGCGCTTTTCGAGAATGTTTGACACGGGCTTAAACAGGAACACCCTGAAAATGATAAAGATGATGAGCGTATTTATGAGCGTAAAGACAATGGTACCTGTATCAATGGCTACCAGCGGCAGGTATATTCCGTCTGCCGCCTCGCTGATTATATTCAGCATTTGCTCAGCTCCTCCCTGTTATGCTTGTTTTTCCTTTTCAAAAGCTTAGCCGATAAGGCTTGTGAGCTTGGAGATAAAGGGGTTTGCGTACAGGAGAAGAAGCGCGATAAGCAGCGCGTAAAGACCGGTTGTTTCTGCGAGCGCGTCGCCGATAATCATCGTACGGGTGATTGCGCCGCTTGCCTCGGGCTGTCTGCCGATAGCCTCAACCGCCTTGCCGCCGCAGTAGCCCTCGCCGATACCCGGGCCAAGACCGGCTATCATAGCCGTGCCTGCGCCGAGAGCGGACGCTCCGAGAACGATACCCTCTGCGAGAATCTTCATTGCTTCTGTTCCGATTTCCATTTGTAATTCCTCCATCGAAAAATTATTTGCTGTATTTTTACGGCGCTGATGACGCCGCTTTATTCTTTCCCTTGCGGGAAAAATGTAAACGAGATTATTCTTCGCCGCACTCTGCCGACGAAATGTAGGACATTGTCAGCATTATGAAGATATAAGCCTGCATAACCGCAGAGAATATATCAAAGTAAAGCGACGCCACCGCGGGCACAAGTATCGCAAACTTGCCCAGCGCAAAGTAGATAAGCGAGCCGATAACCATACCGCCGACAAGGTTGCAGAAATGACGCAGCGCAAGCGCCAAGGGGTTTGCAAATTCGCCGATGATGTTGAACGGCAGCATAAACGGAAGCGGCTCGATAAAGCTCTTGAAATATCCCTTTACCTTGCCTGTTTTCGCGCGGTTATACTGCACAAGGAAGAACGTAATCAGCGCCCACGCGCCCGTAACGCAGATATCCGCGGTCGGCGAGCGAAGTCCCAGCAGGGACATAAGGCTCGAAATCAGCGAAAAGCAGAAAAGCGCGCCGATGTAGGGAATGTAGCTCTTGTACTTTCCGCCCATCGTGTCGTTTACCGTGTCGGTAAAGAAGCCGACAATCATTTCGGCAAGCGCCTGCCGCTTTGTTTCGGGGACAACCTTCATATTCCGCGTTATCACGATGATGAACACGGTCAGTATCAGGATAACCAGCCACTGAATGATTATCGTTTCCGTCAGCCTTATCGGCATACCGCCGACAGTAAACTGCGCAACAATCTTCGGACCGTTTACCGAAATGCCCGAGCTTTCAGACATAAGGAGCAAAGCCGTTGGCATTGCTTCATTCCTCCTTTTTTTCTTTGATGGCTCTTATCGTAATGACAATCTTCGGGAAAAAGAGTGGGATAAGCGCCGTAATCAGATTTATAAACGGCAGCAAAGCGGCGGCGGTCAGCAGTGCGAAAAGTCCGAGATAACGCAGGCAGTACATAACATTCATATACGTCTGCGCTGACTTTGCGCTGCCGCGTTTCAGCGCGCTTTGTGCGGATTTACCGAGAAAAAAGAAATTCGCCGCGCACAGCACCGCGCCGTAAAACGCTCCCGTAATCAGCGTGTAATCAAACCACGGGGTAAAGGCAAGCGCAAGCACCGCAGCGAAGTATATCCCGCACACCGTCAGATAGTACGGCGCGAGGGAGAATATCTCCTGATAAACAGGCTCGTTTTTGTTAATTCGCATAGCAAAAGAGGCGACCTATTTTCTAAGGTCCTTGTAGTCGTCGTAGTAGTCGTTGTCGCGGGGGGGATTGTAGGATTTCGGCGCGGTCTTGTTGTCCTTGCCGTATATCTTTATCAGCTGCGCGAGATAGCTTCCGCCGCCCGCAAGCATAAACAAAATCCCAAGCCCAACGCATATTCCCATCGCCCAGTCGGGCCAGCCGTATTTATTCGCAAGCCAGCTTCCGCCGACAATGAAAATCAGCAGCGGCGTGATTATAGAAAACGCAAGCTGACTAACCGTCGCATAGATTGAAACGAGGTTTTCTTTCTTTTTCATCAGTATACGAAAGAGGTTAGCTTCCAGTTATCGCCGACCTTTATCATAGTGGTTTTAAGCGGTTGCGCGCCCTCGGTTTCGGCGCTCTGACCGTTGAGGTAAATGCTAAGCTCGCACTCGGTTTCGCTCAGAATGTTGCAGGAAATCTTGCACTCCTCCCAAGCGTCGTTCTTTTCGGGCGCGGGGACAAACGCGGAGCTTATGCCAAGCACCTGCGCTTCCCTGTACTTCGGGCGGGAGGTGTCGTCCTCGGCAGGCTCGTCGTACTCGATATCCTCGAGCACAGTTCTCATCTGATAAACCTTAAGCCCCTTGCCGTCGAGGTTGTTCATAATGCGGTCGACAGTTTCGTCGGTGTAGGTCTGACTAAGACGCGCTTCGATATCTTCAAGCGAGGTGTACGCCGTCGAGTTCACGGTGTAAAGCCCGTCCTCGGGCTCGTTTCCGTACGGCTCGTCGAAATGCGGCAGGCCGTCTATTACGAAAAGCCGAAGCATTTCGTAGTGCTGCTTCACGAGGTCGTGCGCGGCGTAGGTGCAGTCCTCTACGAACTGTTCCGTCGGGCGAAACGGCTCGGGCTTGCTGACGGAAACGTCGGAGCTTTCGTTTTTCCCGCTGTTTATTCCCGTAACAACCGCAACGCCCGCAACCACTACCGCGAGTATCGCGACGATTATAGTAGCGATAAGCGAAACGGTGGACGGAGCGCGGTTCTGATTGTTCTGACTCATATTATCTTTGCCTTTCATTTCTCGGGTATACAGCATAAGCCGCCCCCGAAACAATATTTTACCTATTATTTAATAATATCACAAATGTGCAATGTTGTCAATAGAAAACTATGTGAAAAACTCTCCCGCCCTCTGCGAAAATCCCGCAAAAACAAAAACGGTCGGGTTTTCCCCAACCGTTTTGCTACTACTATGCCAGGCTGTCGGAGAAAACTCCGCTGCCCTCCGCCATCACGATATCGCCCTCGGAAATGCCGTTAAGTATCTCGGTGTAGCCGCCGAGCGTTTCTCCGGGCGTTACAAACAGCTTGTAGCGCTCGTCGCCGTCAACTATCATAACGTAAGACACCGAGCCGACGGTTTTCACCGCGCTTTCGGGCACGGAAAGCACGTTTTTCCGCTCGGACGTAACATACGCCGTCGCCCAGCCCGCGCCGAATGCAAGGTAGTTCTCCTGCTCAAGCTTTTCCAGCACACCCTCGCCGAGGTCAAGCACCGCAAGCGCCTTTCCCGCAGCGTACTCGGGCGCAATATCCGGCGCCGCGACAACCTTCGCTTCGTAAATCACGCCGTCAATCTTCACCTCAACGCTCTGCCCAAACCTGAACTGCGCGGCGTCCCCGCCCTCGATATAAACGGCGGGCTTTGACTTCTCGGAAATCGCGCAGCAGAAGTCACCCTCGGAAACGCTGCTGCCGCTTGCCGCGCGCGTTACCGCAGTAATCACACCGTCAAACGGCGCGCGGATAGTGTACGACTCCTTTTGCGCAAGCAGCATATTCAACCGCGACAGCTCAAGCTCGTAGTTAAGCTGACCCGCAGCCGTCCCGCGGGAGGCTGCCGCGGCGTCCACAAGCGCGCGCTGATTGCTTATCTCGTAGTCAAGCGACGAGGAGTCAAGCTCCGCAAGCACCTCGCCCGCAGCAACATCGCGGTTAGCGATTGCATTAAAGGACACAACCTGCGCGCTCGCAGGGTACATAATGTTGTCGGCATAGGGGTAGCCGATAACCGCCGCGACGCTCTTTTTCTCGGAGATGTCCATCACCTTCGCCTCGGCTACCTCAAAGCGTATCTCGTCCGCGTTGTAAATCGGGAGCTTTATCTGCTCCTCGGCGGCGCTCTTTTTGCAGCCGACGAGAAGCAGCGCCGCCGCAAGCAGCGCGAAAAGCTTTAACAGCTTCTTCTTCATTCTTTCCCTCACTTAAATTACAGCTTAGCCAGCCTGTCCATTACTTCCATACACATTCTTCCGTTGTGGTAGGGGCATTTCCACGGGTCAACCGTCGGCTTGAACGCGGCGAAGCTTCCGTTGTCGTCCGTCTGTGAGAACCACTCACCGCCCTCGCGCTTGTCAACGATAACGTTCTTTATGAAGTCCCAAATTCTGTCCGCGATGTTAAGATACTCCGCGTCGCCGTAGCCGCGCTGATACGCGTTAAGGAAGCCGACAACCGATTCCGCCTGAACCCACCATATGCGCCATCTGTTTACAACGCCGCTGTCGTTTTCGTTGAGCAGCGAGCCGCTCTCCTCGTCGTAGGCGATGTCCGCGATGTTCCGTACAATTCGGCTGTTCATATCTGCAAACTTCTTAGAAAACTCCGCGTCGCCGACAGCGTCGCAGGCGCGGTCGATAAGCCACGTCGCCTCGATGTCGTGACCGTAGGAGTGAATATCGCCGATAACGTTAAGCTGTTTGTCGAAGAAAACAAGCAGCTTGTTGTTTTCCTTGTCGAAGATTTTGTCGTAAACGGTTTCGAGCTGCCATTTAAGGCGGCGGAGTATACCCTCGTTCTTGTCCGCGAGGTAAAGCTCGGTGTACGCTTCAAGCATATGGAGCATTGTGTTCATCGTCTTGTCCGCCATAAGCCCGTTTTCGGAAAGCTCCTCGTTGGGCAGCTCGGTTTTCCAGTCGCGGGAAAGCTGCTCGAGATACGCAACATCGTCCGTAGCGTTCTTTTCGACAAGATTGCTTACCTCATACGCGAGGTCAAGCGCAGCCTTGTCGCCGCTCGCGCGGTAGTAGCTAGACAGCGCATAGATGAAGAACGCCTGACAGTAGGTGTGCTTCATATCGGTTTTTACGGTGCCGTCTGCGTTCATCATCCAGTAAACTCCGCCGTACTCCTTGTCAACGCATTTATCGACAAGGAACTCGTATGCGTGCTTTGCGTTGTCGAGAAGCGCAGGGTCGTGCAAAGTCATATACGCGTTGGAGTAGAACCAGAGAATTCGCGAGTGCAGGATAACGCCCTTCTCACCGTTTTTGTCGAGGTTAAGGGAGCTGTCCATAAACCCGTAAAATCCGCCGTTTTCATCGTCGCGAAGCTTGTTCCAGAATGGGATAATGTGCCCCGTAAGCTCGCTTTCGATTTCTTTTCTCATCATAATGATACACCTCTTAATATTGTTTTTCGAAGCGGGAATACATTTCCTGCCTTAGGTTATTAACTAAACCCGCCCCAAATAATCGTTGCGCCCGCGTCGGTAACGGCGCAGGCGAACGGTAAGTTTACTACTTTTACTTCTTCTTGTCGGGGTTTCTGTACGGAGTATGCGAGCCTGCGTTGGGCGCGTCGGGCTTCATAACCTGCTCGCGCTGAATGGGGCGCTCTACCCTTACGGGTATCGTAAGCACAAGGCGAACGGTTTCCTCGCGGATAGACGCAATCATCTCATCGAACATATCGAAGCCCTCGCGGCGATACTCGTCAACGGGGTTCTTCTGCGCATAGCCTCTGAGGTACATACCGTGCTTCAGGTCGTCCATAGCGTCGATGTGGTCCATCCAGTGGCGGTCAACCACCTTCAGCAGGCAGACGCGCTCAACCTCGCGCATAGCCTGCGAACCCATATCCGCTTCTCTTGTCTTGTAGATAAGCGCGGCTCTGCCCTTGATGAAGTCGATGATGTCCTTCTGGGTGAGGTTGTTAAGCTCGTCAACCGTATAGCGCAGGTCGGAATCCATAACGTACAGGTTCATATAGTGCGAGCGCAGGCCGTCAAGGTTCCAGTTCTCGGCAACGGGGTCGGAGCAGTACATAGCGACGGTGTCCTCGATGCTCTCGTTCATCATATTGATGATGCTTGCGCTTACGTCCTCGCCGTCAAGCACCTTTGCGCGCTGCTTGTAGATGGTTTCGCGCTGCTTGTTCATAACGTCGTCAAAGTCAAGGACATTCTTTCTGATAGAGAAGTTTCTGCCCTCGATGTTCTTCTGCGCGTTCTCGATGGTTCTCGACAGGAAGCCCGCCTCGATAGGCTGGTCCTCCTCGAAGTTCATCGAATCCATAAACGCCTGCACCCTGTCGCCTCCGAACAGACGCATAAGGTCATCCTCAAGCGAGATGTAGAAGCGGCTTTCGCCCGGGTCGCCCTGACGTCCGGAACGTCCGCGGAGCTGGTTGTCGATACGGCGGCTCTCGTGGCGCTCCGTACCGATAATGAACAATCCGCCGAGCTTGCGAACCTCGTCCGCCTCGGGACGGATTTTCTCGTCAAACTTCTTTATCAGGTCCTGATACTTGTTTCTCGCCTCGATGATAACCTCGTCGTCGGTGTCGGCAAAGCCGGTTGCCTCCTGAATAACCTTATCCTCATAGCCAAGCTTTTTCATCTCCGCTACGGCAAGGTACTCGGAGTTACCGCCGAGCTTTATATCGGTACCGCGTCCCGCCATATTCGTGGCGATGGTGACGGAGCCTTTCTTGCCCGCCTGCGCGACGATTTCCGCCTCGCGCTCGTGGTTCTTCGCGTTAAGCACCTGGTGCTTTATTCCGCGCGCCTTCAGAAGCTTTGAAAGCTGCTCGGACTTCTCAATTGTAACCGTGCCGACAAGGACAGGCTGACCCTTCTTGTAGCACTCCTCAACCTGGTCGCAGACAGCCTTTAGCTTGCCGCGCATATTCTTGTAAACCTGGTCGTGGTGGTCAACTCTGATAACGGGCTTGTTGGTCGGGATTTCGATAACGTCAAGCGAATAAATCTGGCGGAACTCCTCTTCCTCGGTCATAGCCGTACCCGTCATACCCGAAAGCTTCGCATACAGACGGAAGAAGTTCTGGAACGTTATGGTCGCGAGCGTCTTGCTCTCGTGCTGAACCTTAACGCCCTCCTTTGCCTCAATCGCCTGATGAAGTCCCTCGTTGTAGCGTCTGCCGAACATAAGGCGGCCGGTGCTTTCGTCTACGATGACAATCTCGCCGTCCTTGATTACATAGTCAACGTCGAGCTTCATAATGCCGTTCGCGCGGATTGCCTGATTTATGTGGTGGAGAAGCGTGCTGTTTTCGGGGTCCATAAGGTTGTCAACCTTGAAATACTTCTCCGCCTTTGCGACGCCGCTCGGCAGGAGGTTGCAGGTTTTCGCCTTTTCGTCGATGATGTAGTCGCCCTCGAGAACGTCCTCGAAGTCCTCGCTCATATCAAGCTCTTTTACCTTGTTCATCGTGAGGGTCTTTGCGAACTTGTCCGCCTTTTCGTAAAGGTCGGTGGACTTTTCGCCCCTGCCCGAGATGATAAGCGGGGTTCTCGCCTCGTCGATAAGTATGGAGTCAACCTCATCGACAATCGCGAAGTTCGGCTCGCGCTGAACCTTGTCGCGCTTGTAAATGCACATATTGTCGCGCAGGTAGTCGAAGCCAAGCTCATTGTTTGTCGCGTAGGTGATGTCGCAGTTGTAAGCCTCGCGGCGCTCGTCGTTGTCCTTGTCGTGGGTGATAAGTCCGACGGTAAGTCCCATAAAGCGGTGAACCTTTGCCATAAGCTCGGAGTCGCGCTTGGCGAGGTAGTCGTTTACGGTTACGATATGAACGCCCTTGCCGGTAAGCGCGTTCAGGTATGACGGAAGACAGGCAACGAAGGTTTTGCCCTCGCCCGTGCGCATCTCGGCAATTCTTCCCTGATGAAGAACAATGCCGCCGATAATCTGAACGGGGTAGTGTCTTATTCCGATAACTCGGGTAGAAGCCTCGCGGCACGCGGCAAACGCGTCGGGGAGAATGTCGTCGAGGGTTTCGCCGTCCGCAAGCCTCTGCTTCAGGATTGCGGTCTGACCTTTAAGTTCCTCGTCGGACATTTTGAGATACTTATCCTCAAGCGCGAGGACAGCGTTCTTTATCGGCTCAATTCTCTTAAGCTCGCGCGAAGAATATGTGCCGAAAATTGACTTTATAATACCCATCTGTTTTTTACCTTTCTTTTGTATATAACGCGCAGTAATGCAGAATACAAATATTCAAATTATATTATACACCAAACCTCTGCATTTGTCAACAGAAAAGAAAGGGATTTTTTCGGGGAAAAGGGGAAGGTGATTTGCAAAACAAAAGAAAGCAGGGGAAACGCATTCCCCCTGCACGAAATTATATAAAGCCGAAAGCTACTTCTTTTCTTCTTCCCAAGTGCGCTCACTTATGATATACCGCGGGCGCGCCTTGACCTCAAGGTAAATCTTCCCGATATACTCGCCGATAACGCCGATTGAGATAAGCTGTATTCCGCTTAAAAAGCAGATAATGCACACCGTCGAAGCCCAGCCCGCAACGGTAAGCCCCATAATCGCCGTTATCACCGCCCAGATTATTCCCACAAAGCTAAGCGCCGCGATAACCAGTCCAAAGCCCATAATAAGCTTAATCGGCTTTACGGATAGGCTCGTTATGCCGTCAAGCGCAAGCGCCAGCATTTTCGACAGCGGATAGTGGCTCTTTCCCGCTATACGTTCGTTGCGCTCGTAGTATACGCCCGTGCTCTTAAAGCCGACCAGCGGCACCATTCCGCGCAGGAAAATGTTGACCTCCTTAAACTTCGAAAGCTCCTGAAGCGCGCGACTGCTGATAAGGCGGTAGTCCGCGTGGTTGAAAACGACCTCCGCGCCCATAAGCTTCATCAGCTTGTAGAAGCTTTCGGCGGTGAAGCGCTTGAAAAACGTGTCGGTGTCGCGCTTTGAGCGAATGCCGTAGACAATCTCGCTTCCCGCAAGGTACTCGTCAACCATTTTGTCCATAGCGTTTATGTCATCCTGACCGTCGCAGTCAATGCTAATCGTTATGTCGCACATATCCTTCGCTTCCATAAGCCCCGCAAGCACGGCGTTCTGATGACCGCGGTTGCGCGACTGCGCTATGCCGATGAAATGCTCGTCGCTTTCTGCGAGGGAGCAGATTATCTCCCACGTCTTGTCGCGGCTGCCGTCGTTTACGAACATAACGCGGCTGTCGGGGCTGATTTTCCCCGCAGCGGAAAGCGAGTTGATTTTATTCAGAAACATCTGCGAGGTAATGGGCAGAACCTCTTCCTCGTTATAACAGGGTACTACAATAATAAGCTTCGGGAGCATAGTTTTTCCTTTCCCGACGGCAAGACCGCCGATTACATTATTATATAAGTGAATTATAGCACAAACTTTCTGATAAGTCAACGAAAAAACAGGGCGGCATTTGACATACTCTGCCAAAAGCCGCCCCGCGGTTATCGGTATTGTGTTATCAGCCGTTTACAGCAGCCTTGAGTTCCTCTGTCTTGTCGGTCTTTTCCCAAGCGCAGCCAAGCTCCTCGCGGCCCATATGACCGTATGCGGCAAGTGCCTTGTACTGCGGCTTTCTGAGGTCGAGAGCCTTGATGATAGCGGACGGGCGAAGGTCGAACACCTTTGTAACCGCCGCAGAGATGACGTCATCGGCAAACTTTCCTGTGCCGAACGTGTCAACCATTACGGAAACGGGCTGTGCTACGCCGATAGCGTATGCGAGCTGAACCTCTGCGCGCTCGGCAAGACCTGCCGCAACGATGTTCTTAGCAACGTAGCGCGCCATATATGCTGCGGAGCGGTCAACCTTTGTCGGGTCCTTTCCGGAGAAAGCGCCGCCGCCGTGACGGGAATATCCGCCGTATGTATCAACGATAATCTTTCTGCCGGTAAGTCCGCTGTCGCCCATAGGACCGCCGACAACAAAGCGACCCGTGGGGTTTACGAAATACTTTGTGTTCTCGTCGAGAAGCTCTGCGGGAACGGTTGTCTTTACAACATGCTCGATAACGTCCGCTCTTATCTGCTCGAGGGTAACGTCCGCCTTGTGCTGGCTGGATACGACTACCGTGTCAACGCGAACGGGCTTTCCGTCAACGTATTCAACGGTAACCTGCGTTTTTCCGTCGGGGAGAAGGTAGGGCAGCTCGCCGCTCTTGCGAACCTCGGTAAGCTTCTTTGCCATCTTGTGCGCAAGGGAAATCGGCATAGGCATAAGCTCGGGGGTTTCGGTGCAGGCATAGCCGAACATCATTCCTTGGTCGCCCGCGCCGGTGTCAAACGCGTTTTCCGCTCTGCCCTCGAGCGCGTTGTTTACGCCCATAGCAATATCGGGGGACTGCTTGTCGATTGTGGTGAAAACCGCGCAGCTGTCTGCGTCAAAGCCGTACTCGCTCGAGGTGTAGCCGATTTCGCGGACGGTCTGTCGTACGATTGCGGGGATATCAATGTTAGCGGTCGTGGTGATTTCGCCCATAACCGTAACCATACCCGTTGTTGTGGTGGTTTCGCAGGCAACTCTGCCCATAGGGTCCTGCGCGAGAATAGCGTCAAGCACTGCGTCGGAAATGTTGTCGCAGATTTTGTCGGGATGACCCTCGGTAACGCTCTCGGAGGTGAATAACATCTTCTTGTTCATTTTCCATAGTCCTTTCTTGCTTGTTCCGTCAGGTAAAACAAAAACTCACTCCACAGCGAAGGAGTGAGCATAATAATCCGTTCACTCCTCATCTCTCGGTAAAACCGCAGGAAGTAGCACCTTTTCCCGCTCGGAAAAACCGAAAGGGAGAGGTTGCCGGGCTTCAAAGGGACCAGTCCCCCGCCGCAAGGCCAGAAGCCGCTCTTGATAAGGTTTTTGTCGAATATAAGTATATCACATATTCCCCGCCCTGTCAATAGGAAAAGCGGGATTTTTGCGAGTTTTTTGGCGCAGAGGAAAAATGTTACTAAATCGGCGGAGCCCATATATCCTGCCTTTTCAGGATATGTACGCAAAAAATTCCCCGCGCCTAAAACATGGTACGGGGAATAATCTGCTTATACAAGCGTGCTGAAAAGCGCGCCGATGTTGTAGCTGTACGACGGGGTGGAAGCACCCGTGTACGCGGCAGCGCCAAGGCTGCCGGAAGCCGCATTTATCTGCTGTGCCTTGCGGATTACCTTGTCGGAATAGCCGTTGCTTCCGAACAGGGTCTTTATATCGGTGGCTCTTATTTTATCGGCGCCGCTCTTGTCAAAGGTAAGCTTGTTGTCGCTTCCGAGCGTAAAGCCCGCACGTTTAAGCGCACTGCTGTATACCTTCGTGGTGTTAACCATAAGCACGCCCTTTTGCAGGACGCTGTTGCTGTCCGACTCCGCAGAGGACTCTATCATACTGTTGTAGCTCTCTGCAAATTTCTCCGCCGCCTTTGTGTAAGCTTCGGAGTCAACCTTTCCGCCGTATGTAAGACCGTTCGCAAGCTCTCTCAAAGCGCCCGCGCTGTCCGCCGTGCCTTTCGCCGCGTTTTTTAGCGAAACCGTGCTGTCCGCCTTTTCCTTGCTCTCGTTGCTAAGCCCGAAAACCTGCTTGTAGAGCGCGGTGTATTTCTCACGGAAATCGGCGCTCTTGCCTTTCAGCGTCGTGTCAAGCATTTTGTCAAGCTGCTTTTGCGCTTCGGAGGGCGTTGTCGGGTTCTTGCTTTTCACGGTAGAAGCAGATGCGGTGTTAAGCCCGCTGTAACGCGTCTGCGCGCGTGCCACAAGCACCTGCATTGAAGCCATATTGCCAACTGTTGCCATAAAAGTCACCACCTTTCATTATATAGTATATTGTACCGCCGTCCGCACGGGGATTTACGCGCGTCTGACTATTGCAATCGGAGTCTGCTGCGAGCACTGGTCAAGCGGATTATCCCCGAAAACCTGCGAAGCAAACTCGTTGGGCAAATCCTTTCTGCACTTTCCGAGGACGTTAGCGCCGATATCGTTCGCGTCGATTATTACAACGTCAACGCCGATATGCTTCGCGAGCCGCTCGGCAACCTCGTCGGGCTTGTCGGGCGCCATTTTCGCGTAGTGGTTGTAGGGCGGGAGGGTGTATTCGCACGGACCGTCGATAGCGCGCGCCTGCATTCCGCAGATGTTGTAGAACACGCCGCGCTTGCCGAACAGCTTTCCTATCGCCGCGCAAACCGCCGCGAAAAGCACCTTCGGTCTGCCGACCTCGCGAATGCAAAGTTCCATGGTTTCGGGCATTCCAAGGCCTATGCCGTAGCTTGTCTTAACAACGAAGCGGGAGAGAAACCTAGCAAGGCGGCTGACCTTGATTTCGTCGATAGGGAACGCGCGTCCCTGCGAAATCGCGACAATCTTTTCCGACATTATTACAGTGTCGCCCTCTTGGAGGTAGTCGCGGACATACTTGTCAAGGACGTCCTCGAGAACATCGTCCTTAGTGATAACGTGAGTTTTAACAGGATAGCGCGCATACGCGCCGTAATCCTTTGTTTCTATAACGAGATTTTTGCCCTCGTTGGGCTGAAAAGGCATTTCCAACTTATTTTCCCCATCTTTCGTTTTTCTGTTTTTTCAGCCTACGCCGTAAGCCGATCTATATTCCTTCATCTTTGCGACATACTCCTTGCCGGGGATAACGTCGTTTTCAAGCGCCTCTATAATGTCGTTTATCGTTACGATAGAGTAAACCTTAACGCCAAACTCGTCGTAAACCTCCTGTACCGCGCTCTTGTCGGAGGTAGGACCCTTTTCCATACGGTCAACCGTGATAACCAGACCCTCGACTTTTACGTCGGCTGCGCCCGTGAGCTTTGGCATAACCTCGCGAAGCGCCTTCCCCGAGGTCATTACGTCCTCGATAATGACAACCTTCTCGCCGTCCTCAAGGCTCTTTCCTACGAACATACCGCCCTCGCCGTGGTCCTTAACTTCCTTGCGGTCAAAGCAGTAGTTCACGTCCATACCAAACTTGTTGTAAAGCGCCGTGCAAGCCGCAACTGACAGCGGAATCCCCTTGTATGCGGGGCCGAAAAGTGTGTCGGGCTGAAGTCCGTGCTCCTTTATGCACTCCGCGTAGAACTCGCCGAGCTTTGCGAGCTGCGCGCCGGTCTTATAGTTGCCGCAGTTGATGAAGTAGGGGGCAAGTCTGCCGCTTTTCAGCGTAAACTCGCCGAACTTAAGCACGCCGCTGTCTACCATAAACTTGATAAAGCTCTCTTTATAGGTCATTTTATACTCCCTCTGCCGCGCAAACAGCGGCATACATATTTATACAAGTATATTATAACACACTGCTTTGCTTTTTTCAATACCCGAACGGGAAATTTTTCAAAAAAGAGGAAAGGTTCTTCGCAAAAATAAACGGCAGGAGCATTCAGCCCCCGCCGCAATCGTCTTTCGCTGCAAATCCACTCGCCGAATATTCCGCCCCTCACTTCCAGTTGCGGTCAAAGCTCGGCGCTTCAAGCGCGGGATTGGAAGTCGTCTTGTGAGCGCGCTTCTTCTTCGCGATATGCTCCGATATGTCAAACGGCTTTTTCTCGGGGCGCTCTCTGAACTGCTCCGCATAATAAGCGACCGACTTTTCAAGCTGCTTTGTGCCGCCGAGCGTGTTCTTTATCGCAAGCGTCTGCCGCCGCTCGTAGCCGCGCTCGTTAAGCTCCACATATCGAACACCGTTTCGCCCGTTTCCGTAACGTGATATCCGAGGCTGCGCGACGGCAGGAAATACTCCCGTATATCCCCGCGCAGCGTCAGCTCGCACGGCGCGCTTTTCCCGCCGCGCTCCGCACCCTCGAACCCCTTAAACGGGATATAGTAAAGCCTGCGGAAAATCTCGAGCCGCCCGCCGCTCACAAACTCCCCCGCATACTCGCTGTAAATCATACCGTCGGGGAGAATGTCAAAATAGGTGTATCTGCTGTGCCTGCGCGACAGCTTTTCTGTGAAATACGCCGTTGCAAACGCGCAAATCATTCCCGCAGCGACGCTCCCGACGATTATCGCAAAAAGAAGCGCAACAATCCCCTTGTCCTCGTCGGCGAGGTGCAGCACAATATTCACCGTGCAGAAAACGCACACGGCAATTATCGGCACGTTCACGGTTATCATAAGGCTTTTCTGCCGCTGCTTGTAGTGCTGCGTGTCCGCGTGGAAATAGTATTTCACGGAGTATCACCTCCCGAAAGAGCGTTATTTTTTCTCGGATTTGCCGCGCGTAGGCGCGTAGCTTCTGTCAAAGGTAATTGAGCAGCGGAAGTTGGGGTGCGACACCGCAAGGAAGCGCTCAATCTCCTCTTTAACCTTGCTCTCCGAAAGCCCCGAGCCAACGGGGATAACGCAGTCGAACAGGCAGCGCACATAGTCGCCGCACTGAACCAGCCGCACATCGTGAACCGACATATTCGGGTCAATTCCTGTGACAATCTCGTCAAGGCGCCTGTGCGCTTCGCCCGTTTCGCTGTCATACGGCTCGACAGGGTCGATATGTACCGTAAGATGAAGCCCCGCTTCGTCAAACTCGCGCTCAATGCTGTCGGCGATTTCGTGTCCCTCGACAATGGTTTTGTCGGCGGAAACCTCAACGTGCACGCTCGAAAACGTGCAGCCCGGGCCATAGTCGTGTATCATAAGGTCGTGCGTTCCGAGGACGCCCTCGTGCGCCATTATTTTGCTGTGGATATCATCAACCAGCTTCTGCTCGGGCGCTTTTCCGAGCAGCGGGCTCATCGTGTCGCGCACCAGACCGAAGCCGCTGAACAGGATAAACACCGCGACCAGCGCGCCCATAACGCCGTCGAGCTGAAGCGGGGTGCACTGCGAGATAATTGCCGCGGCGAGTACCGCGGAGGTGGAAATCACGTCGTTTCTGCTGTCGGCGGCGGATGCGCGCAGCGTGTCCGAGGAAATCAGCCGCGCGATTTTCCCGTAAAACAGCATCATAAGCAGCTTTACAATTATAGAAGCGGCAAGTACCGCACAAGGTATTATGCCAAACTCCACCTCGGTGGGGTTAATTATCTTTTCGATACTGCTTTTCAAAAGCTCCCCGCCGATAAGCATTATAATCACCGAAACGAGAAAGCCCGCGAGGTATTCGTATCTTGCGTGACCGTAGGGGTGCTCCGCGTCGGCGCGCTTTTCGGCAAGCTTAAAGCCGATAAGGCTGATTATTCCCGAGGCGGCGTCGGACAGGTTGTTAAGCGCGTCCGCGGTGATGGAAACGCTCCCCGAGAGCATTCCCGCGAAGAACTTGCCCGTGCAGAGAAGCACGTTGCAGACTATTCCCGCAAGTCCCGCGAGCTTGCCGTATGCGGCGCGGACGGCGGGGTTTCCCGTGTTCTGATAATCCTTTATAAAAAGCTTAGCAAGCAGCATAATTTGCCTCCGGATTTTGAAGAATTTGCTTATTATAAGTATATCAATTATATCACGAAGAAGCCCTGTTAGTCAATGATAATTTTGTGTGGGTGAATTTTCGGCGCAGTCTGATTGACGGCGTTTTTTGGCACTCCTGCCGCTTTATTCGCGCGTACCTGACCCCCAAAACAAAACGGCAGGAGCCTTTCGCCCCCGCCGTTGATACAGTTATGCTAATGTCCCGCCCGCCTAAAGGCGGAACTGCCCGTCGGGGCACCCGACTACTCCACGTCCAAGTCCTCAAGCAAGCGGAGAACCTCGCTCATTCCGCGAAGCCTTATCCCGTCGCGCAGAAGCGCCGCGTCCGCGGGGTTTATCTCGTCGATTCCCGTAGAATACACCGTCAGCGGCTCGGCTTCGCCCTCCTTGTACAGCGCAATCGCGCCGTCGCGCACCGTCAGCACATAACACTGCAAATCCGCGGCGGTTTCCCGCGCGCTGTTAAGCACCGAAGCGCCCTGCCCTGCCGCATACGCCGCGCAGCCGCCCGCAATCAGCACCGCCATAGCAGCGCCCGCCATTTTTCCGTAAAAGCTCATCTGAACTCCTCCTTTTTCCGTATTTTGTACGGAAAAGGAGAAGATTATGCATAAAAGTCAGGAAAGGTTGTTGTATTTGCCCTCGCGGATTATTTTCGCGTAGTCCTTGTACGATATGTTAAGGTCAACGTAGCCGTTTATTCCCGACACAATGCCCTTGCTTGAATACTGCCACATTCCGAAGCTGCCCGTGTAGGTCGGTACGGTGTGCCACTGCGCAAGCCATACGTCATAGTCAGACAGCAGCCGCATATCCAGCCGCGTTGTCAACCAAGCCTTGTTCGCGTATATCATTGCGTAGTAGCCCGCCGCGCTTACCTCGTCAAGAAACGCGCGCGCAATTGCCGTAACCGCTTCAATGCCGAGCGCCGCCTGATACTCCTCCTCGATGTCAAGGACAACCGGATAGGTTATCTTGTACGGCTCGATTACTGACAGGAAGAATTTCGCTTCCTCTCGCGCTTCCTCGACCGTTGTTGCATAGAGATAGTGGTAAACGCCGACGTTTATTCCGCAGAGCTGCGCCTGCGTTATGTTGTAGTCGAAGGTGACGTCCTTTGCCATCGGCTTCTTGTCGCTAACCGCGCCGCGCGACGCCCTTATCATCGCAAACTCAATGCCCGAAGCGCGGACCTCCGCCCAGTCAACTGCGCCCTGCGCATAGGAAACATCAATGCCCTTTTTGCTGACGGAAGAACCGGGAACAGCGGGCTTTCCGAACGTGCCGCTACCTTCGCGGTAGTCGATAAGGCGGCTGCTTTTTGACACGGCAAACCGCGCAGACGCCGTCTTATAGAACTTCGCGGTACTCTCAAAGATGAACACGCCGCTGTTTACGAACTCTCCCGAAAGCGAGAAATAGCCCGCGGCGGTGCCCTTGCCGTTTATCGTAACGCCGAGGTAGCCCTTCATATACAGCTTTGCGTTTTCGGGTATCTGAAACTGACCGGTGACCACCGTTCGCGAGGACGCGGAAAAGGTCGCCGTGCCGTAGCCGAGGAACAATCCGTTGTTGTGAACGTTTGTTGTTCCCGAAAAAATTCCCCTGCCCGAGCTTCTTATTACAAACTCGCTTGCAATCCGCACGAGCGAGCTTTTCGTCGAAACAACGCTTCCGTAAATCTCAACACCCGAGCCGCCGTATGCCGTAAACGTTCCCGAAAGGGTGAGCTTTGCGTTAGGCTCGACAACAAGGCTGCCGAGAACATGCAGCATTTTCCCCTTATAGAGTACAAGCTCCGCGCCCTCGCGCACAAGCAGCTTTGCTCCCGTGGGTATGGTAAAGTCCGCGCGCGGGGCGGTCTTTTTCGTTATGTAATAGCTTTTCCCCGCGGAGAGCTTTGTTTTTCCGTCCCATTCGATGTAGTCCGACAAGTCCGCCTGCGTGTACTCGATATCCGAAAGGTCAATTCCGCTTTCGGGCAGATGGCTTTCCTCGCCGTCGTCGATTATCACGGTTTCGGGCTTGTCGCCCGCGTCAATCACAGTCGTTTCGGGCTTGTCGCCCGCGTCGATAATTGTCGTTTCGGGCTGCTCGGCGAATGCGCACATATTAAGCACCATCGCCGCCGCAGTAAACACCGCAAGCGCTCTGCCTATGAATTTTGATTTTGTCTTAAATGTTCTCAATGCAATTCTCCCCGCAAATATCAGGTGTGCCGTTTCTTACCGCTCGCTTATGGCAACACCGCATAATTATTGTCGTGCGATTGCGCAGTCAGATTTATAGTGCGTTCACCTCAGTTGCGCAGCCGGCAATTGTGCGGTGTTGCCTTATGTTTTTTTGGAGCTTGTTTATATTGTCGCATATTTTTCCTCATTTGTCAAATGGTTTTTGATATTTTTTTCAGGTAATTTCTGCATAATACCCTGCGGCAGGATTTTTGAGCGAAAAAACGCCCTCGGCCGGCTGTGCCAAAGGGCGTATTTCTCAATCTCTTTTCGGGAGCATATATTTATGCTGATACTCGTTTACCTCGTCCATAAATTTGCTCTTTTCAAGCTTTTTAAGCTCGGTCATATACTCGTGGGTGTCCATACTGTTCTCGTTAATCTGAATAAGGCACACCGCGATGTTTGAGCAGTGGTCGGAAACGCGCTCGAAGTTTGTCAGCAAATCCTGAAGGATAAAGCCAAGCTCTATCGTGCAAAGCCCGCTTCTAAGCCGCTCGATATGGCGGGATTTAAGCTCGCTTCGAATCTCATCGATAACGTCCTCCAGCGGCTCAACCTCCTTCGCGAGCGCAATGTTGCCGTTTATGAACGCGTCGGTTGACATATCGAGGATTTCGGTTACTGCCTTTTCCATTATCCCGATTTCCTCGAGCGCCTGCTCGGAGAAATTTACCTTTTTCTTGTGCATTTCTTCAGCAACCTCCGCGATATTAACCGCGTGGTCGGAAATGCGCTCAAGGTCGCCTATCGTGTGAAGCAGGTTTGAAACCACCTTGCTGTCGTTTTCGGAGAGGTCCTTTGAGCTTATCTTAAGAATGTACGAGCCGATTTTGTCCTCGTACATATCAATCGCGTTTTCGTTGTCGATTACGTCCTGAAAAACCACCTTGTCATACTCGTTTACAAGACCTATCGAATCGAGAATCGTCTTTTTCGTGAGCCTTGCCATTTTGTAGGCGAGGTTGCGGCACTGCTCGATGGCAATGGACGGGGTGTTAAGCAGACGCTCGTCCAGCATAGGCATTTCGTTGGTTTCCTCGCCGGGGTTGTCGCGGATTGTGAGGCAGGCGAGCTTTTCGAGCTGCTTTGTAAACGGCAGGAAAAGAAGCGTCGCAAGCACGTTAAAGCCCGTGTGGATTATCGCAATGCCGACCGAGTCAAGTGACTGCTGCATAAACGGCATATCGATAAACGCATTCACTATATAGAACAGGCTCAGGAAAACAATCGTACCTATTATATTAAAGTAGAGGTGGACGATAGCAACGCGCTTTGCGCTCTTGTTTGCGCCGATAGAGGAAATCAGCGCGGTTACGCAGGAGCCGATGTTCTGTCCGAGGATAATCGGAAGTGCCATAGAGTAGCTGATTTTTCCCGTGGCGTTTGATATCGACTGAATGATACCGATGGAAACGGAGGACGACTGAAGTATCGCCGTAAGCAACGCGCCCGCGACAACGCCGAGAATAGGGTTCGTGAACATTGTCATAAACTGCGTGAACTCGGGGACGTCTTTAAGTCCCTCCGCAGCGTCGGACATCATATTCATACCGAACATCAGCGTTGCAAAGCCGATAAGTATCGCGCCGACGGTTCTTTTCTTGTCCGCTTTTGTGAACATCAGCAGGATAACGCCGATGATTGCAAGTATGGGAGTAAAGGTTGTGGGCTTGAAGATGTTGAGGATACCGCCGCCGTCAATGGCCGAAAGGCTGAGCAGCCAGCTTGTCGCGGTGGTACCGATGTTCGCGCCCATAATAACGCCGATTGCCTGCGAAAGCTTCATCAACCCCGAGTTTACAAAGCCTACCATCATAACGGTGGTCGCGGCGGAAGACTGAATGAGCGCGGTTATTCCCGCTCCGAGCGCAACGCCTTTTATCGGGCTTGATGTGATTTTCTCCAAGAGGCGTTCGAGATTGCCGCCTGCAAACTTTTCAAGAGAACCACTGAGTGTGTGCATTCCGAAAAGGAAAAGCGCCAGACCGCCAAGCATAGTGAGAATGTCGTAAATTGTCATAGCATATACTCCTGTGTTACTTCGGGACAGCCTTGTCCCCCGCCGAGTCCTTTTCATCGGCGCAAATCTGCTCTTTTACACTAATACAGTTTTATTATACAGGATTTTTCGAAAAATGTACAGGGGGTTATCTGATTTTTAGGTGAAATTCTATAAAAAGACAGATTTACGCCTGCCGTCGGGGCATTCTTTGACTTTTTAGACAAAAAATTTTTTATTGTGCTTTACAATGAGGGTATTATATGTTATAATAGTAGGCGGATTGTTAAAACTTACATACAGGAGATTTTTTACTATGCTTCAGCAGTTTTCAAACCGCGTTTCGGGGTTAAAGGCTTCCGCGATACGCGAGATACTTAAATTCACCGCAGACCCCGAGGTAATCAGCTTCGCGGCGGGAAACCCCGCGCCCGAGGCGTTTCCGACGGAGGTTATCGCAAAGCTCTCCGCAGAGATTTTCGCGGAGGAGCCGATTAACGCGCTTCAATACTCGATAACCGAGGGCTATGCCCCGCTGCGCGAGTTAATTTTCGCCGACCTTACGAAAAAGGGGCTTGCAAAAAGCGGCGACGCGGTTGTAATTACCGCGGGAGCGCAGCAGGCTATCGAAACCACCGCCAAGATTTTCTGCAACGAGGGTGACGTTATCATATGCGAGGACCCGTCGTTTATCGGCTCGCTTAACGCGTTCAGAAGCTACGGTGCGCGGCTTGTCGGCGTCCCGATGGACGATGAGGGAATGCGCGCAGATATGCTTGAGCAGGCGCTGAAGGATAACCCCACAGCCCGCTTTATCTACACAATCCCGAACTTTCAGAACCCGACGGGAAAAACCTCCTCGCTTGCCCGCAGGAAGGAAATTCTCGCCCTCGCAAAGAAATACGGCGTGTATATTCTTGAGGACAACCCCTACGGCGCGCTTCGCTTCGCAGGAGAGGACATTCCCTGCATAAAGGAGCTTGACAACGACGGCATTGTGCTGTACGCGGGTACATTCTCCAAAACGCTCGCGCCGGGGCTTCGCGTCGGCTACCTGCTGGGAAGCTCCGAAATCGTCGGAAAGGCGGTTGTCGGGCTTCAGACAAGCACGGTTCACACCAACATCTGGGCGCAGATGCTGACCTACCGCTTCCTTACAACGGTTGACTTCGACGAGCACCTTAAAAAGCTGCGCGAAATCTACCGCAAAAAATGCTCGCGAATGCTCTCGGGGCTTAAGGAAAACCTCCCCGACTTTATCACGCTCACCGAGCCGCAGGGCGGTCTGTTTATCTGGGCGACTATCCCCGAGCGCTTCGATATGAACAGCTTCTGCAAGGAAGCGGTGCTGCGAAAGGTTGCGGTCGTTCCCGGAAACGCGTTCTGCGCGGACGACAACGCGGTTTCCCACTCGTTCAGGCTGAACTTCTCCACGCCGACAGACGAGCAGATTGACAAGGGCGTTAAAATTCTCGGCGCGGCTGCCGCAGAACTTTTGGTATAACAGGAAGGAAATTTTATAATGGAACAGAAAAAGAATATGCTGAGCTTGATTCAGCCGACAAATACGCCGCACCTCGGAAACTATCTCGGTGCAATGCGGAACTGGGTTAAACTTCAGAACGACTACAACTGCTTTTTCGGCATCGCGGACCTGCACTCAATCACTGTAAGGCAGGACCCCGTAAAGCTTCGCGCACAGATAAAGGAAAGCTACGCGCTGCTTATCGCGTGCGGTCTTGACCCCGAGCAATCGACACTTTTCGTACAGGGGCATAACCCCAACCACGCGGAGCTTTCGTGGATTCTCTCCTGCTATACGCAGTTCGGCGAGCTTTCCCGTATGACGCAGTTCAAGGACAAGAGCGCAAAGCACCCCGACAACATTAACGCGGGCCTTTTCACCTACCCCGTGCTTATGGCGGCGGATATCCTGCTGTATCAGGCGGACCTTGTTCCAGTCGGAGTTGACCAGAGCCAGCATCTCGAGCTTGCGCGCAACATCGTTCAGCGCTTTAACGGCATTTACGGCGATGTTTTCACGATGCCCGAGGGGTATATCACCAAGACCACCGCAAAGGTTATGTCGCTTCAGGAGCCGACAAAGAAGATGAGCAAGTCCGACGAAAACCCGAACGCGTCCGTGTGGATTCTCGACGACAAGGACACCGTTATCAGAAAGTTCAAGCGCGCTGTTACCGACAGCGAAACCGAGGTCTGCGCGCGCGAGGGGAAGGACGGCATAATAAACCTGATGTCCATTTACTCCGCAGTAACAAACAAGAGCTTCGAGGAAATCGAGCGCGAGTTTGCGGGCAGGGGCTACGGCGACTTTAAGCTCGCGGTAGGCGAGGCGGTCGCGGATATGCTTTCGCCTATGCAGGCGGAGTTCAAGCGTATCTCGGGCGATAAGGCGTACCTTGAGGATTGTATGAAGAAGGGCGCGGAAAAGGCGTACAGAGCCTCCCGCAAGACGCTTCAGAAGGTTCATAAGAAGGTCGGCTTTGTAACGTTCTGACAAGAGAAGCATATACTTTGCGTTATATGCCGCACAAATATGTCGAGCGGGTATCGGAGGATGTCGTCAAATATATTAAATCGCGGCAAGGCAGCGCGGAGTTATTGTGAAATTGCACAAAAATGCGGTAATTTCAAAAAAACACTTGCAATTCAGCGGCGTTTCTGATAAAATATTATATG
>SFHN01000109.1 GCA_004555635.1 [Eubacterium] saphenum | reverse complement strand
TTTTTCGTTGTGCAGACGATGAACCCGATGTGGCTTGACGGACTTGTTGCGCTCCCGCTGGTCGTTATGGGCGTCGAGCGCGTCTGCGACAAGCGAAAGTTCTTGTTGTATGTCCTGTCGCTGCTGTATATTTTTGTCGCAAATTTCTATATAGGGTATATGATAGGCATTTTCTCAGCGCTGTATTTTCTGTATTATATGGCTTCGGGAAAAAGCAAGAACAAATGCTTCGGTGAGGTCTGCGGCGCAACGCTGATGTACGGGCTGGCGTCGGTTTCGGCAATCCTTATGAGCTGCTTTATGATTTTCCCCGTGTACAAATCGCTCTCCAACGGCAAATTTACGTTCTCTAATCCCGACTACACTCCAATAGAAAACTTCAATATCCTTGACATCATCATAAAGCTTTTTCCTACAACCTACGACACCGTGCGTATGGAGGGGCTTCCTGTACTCTATTGCGGCACGCTGACGCTTATCCTCGCCACAGTATACTTCGCCGCGCGCAAAATTCCCGCCCGCGAGAAAATTTCGGGAGCGGTGCTGCTTGGCGTCCTTGTCATAAGTATGTATGTCCGTCCCGTGGATATGTTGTGGCACGGCGGGCAAATGCCTAACTGGCTGCCGTATAGGTATAGCTTCCTTATCAGTTTTCTGATTATCGCTTTCGGCGCGGAGGCGTTCGAGAATATCCGCTCCGTACGCGCAAAATCGCTCGGCGGCAGCTTTGCGCTGGTGCTTCTAATGCTGCTGATTTGCGATTATCACGAGGGCAACGACTATTTCGACACAAAGCTTATTATTCTCATTCCGCTTGGTGTGCTTGTAATTGTCGGGATTATGGCGTATGTTTTCAGGCAGTACAAGCACCCTGCCGTAAGCGTTACATTGTGTACGGTGGTCTGCGCGGAGCTTCTGATGAACACTACGCTCACGCTGTACGATATGCACGATGATATCGTGTTCTCAACCCGCGCGTCATACCTCGGTGATATCCCTTATTCTCGAAAGATAACCGACAAAATCCACGAGCTTGACATCGGATTTTACCGTATGGAAAAGACCTACCACCGCTGCGTAAACGACCCTATCGCTCTGCGAATGTACGGTATGAGCCATTCTTCAAGCACGCTCAACGACAAGGCAATCGAGCTGCTTAAAGCGCTCGGCTTTGCGGGGAGAGAGCATTACACGCGCTCTGACGGCTCGACAATGCTCACCGATGACATTTTCGGTGTTAAGTATATTCTGTCTAAGTATGCGTGTATGACGCCGTATTCCGAAACGGTTGATATCGAAAACGAGCTTGGCGTTACCGTTTACAAAAACCCCGACGCGCTTGGCATTGCGTACCTTGCCGACTCGGATATAATCGGCTGGGAGTTTGCGGAGGAGTCGCCGTTTGTCGCTCAGAACAAGCTTGCGGCGCTGCTCTGCGGTTCTGACGCAGAGTCAGCAGACCCTGTTTTCAAGCGCACCGAGGACTACACGCTTAACTCCAACAACATAAACGTCGGACTTACGACCGACGGTCACGACAGCTACCGAAAGCGCGACACTGAAGCACAGGCGTGGATTGAGTGGGAGGTTACAATTCCCGAGACGGGCGCACTGTATATGTTCCTGCCGTCAGAGCACGAGCGCGAAACAAAGCTTTATGTAAACGACGAGTACCGCGCTAATTACTTCAAGTACGAAAATTACAGCATCGAGTATATAGCTAACCTTGAAGCCGACGAGTCGGTTAAAATCCGCCTGAAGCTTCTTGACGATGCTGTGTTTACAAAAACGCCGCAGTTCTATTACGTTGACCAAACCGCTCTTGATAAATTCAATGCTGAGATGAACGCGCGGAATGCCGAAACCACGCTTGTACGCAATTCGGGAACATCGCTTTCTGTCACCGTAAACGCTGCCGAGGACTGCGCGCTGTTCACAACAATCCCGATTGAGGAGGGCTGGAGCGCCTATATAGACGGTGAGCCCGTCGCGCTTAAGTCAACGCTTAACTCCTCGCTGCTGTGCTTTGAGGTTCCCGCGGGCAGTCACGATATCGAGCTTAGTTTTTTCCCCGCAGGACTTAAAGTCGGGCTTATGTTCACGGCAAGCGGTGCGCTGCTGCTTGTGATAATGCTGCTGGTAGGGGTTCATCTGAGGAAAACCGAAAACAGCGATTTCCCCGAAAACGAAGTTCAGGAAGAAGATAGTGCCGAATAAACAAATGCCGCCGTGCTTAATAAACACGGCGGTTTTGTTATCTCTTTATTGTAGGCACAAAGCTCCTTAGCTGCGCCCGCGAGCGGATATTAAGCTTCGCAAAAGCGCGCTTCAGACAGCTTTTCACGCTGTCCTCCGTGGTGTTAAGAAGCGACGCTATCTCTGCGTTTGAATACCTGCTTGCCGCAAGCACCGCGCAGGCAAATTCCCTCGCCGACAGCTTAAGGCGCTTTCTTTCTGCACTCATCTCTTTGGCTAAGGCGAAAACGTATTCGGCGGTGACCTTTTCGGCGCGCGCAGGCGGATTTACCTCCGCTAACAGAAACGTCTGAACAACCTCCACACCTCGCTGCGCCGAGTTTGCCGCCTCCCTTGCAGCGCCGATGTAGCGGGTATATCTCGGAGGAAGCGCCGACATAAGGAAATCCGAAAGCCCCTCGCATATGATAAACACCTCTGCCGCAGGCATAATAACCTCTGTACCCGCAAGCTTTTCAAGCGCCTGTTCCGCAACAGCCGCCGCGCGGTCGGAAGCGTTTGTTTTCAGCTCCGCCGCCGCAAACAGTAGCAGCATTTTTATCTCGATTGTTTCGTTTCCGACATCGCGCGTCGCCTGAAGATACTTCTCCGAGCGCGAAAGAACCCTGCCGTATTCTCCCGTAAAAAAGTCCATCGCCGCAAGCAGAAAATAGCAAAACGGCGCCTGAAACCTGTTCAGCATAACCGCATTGTCGCTCATACAGCGCAGGAAAAAGCCCTCCTCCTCCATATCACGGAAATACGAAGCAATCTCCGCAAGGCAAAGCCGAGCCATATCGCGGCATTCCTTCGTCTGCTCGGTATGAATTATCCTTGCAAGCTCCTTTCCTGCCGCGTAGAATTCCTTGTACCTGCCGTTAAACAAGCAGACCTTTGCAGAAAGCATAATCAGAGAAATCCGCGCAGAAACAGAGCGCTTTTCGGTGCAGAGCGGAAGCTCCGCGGCTGCGCTAAGCCCCGAGTTTCTAAGCTCGCCCCTGAAATAAAGCGCTTCTGCGGAGTACAGCCCGCAGATATGCTCGCCGTGCGCTATCATATCGGTGTACATTTTATGGTAGCGCAAAAACTGCTCTTCCTCTGTTAAGACAGGAACCGAATAACGATGAATGAGAGCAAAAACCGAAGGCGCGTTCATATGCCACGAATAGAACGGCGCGGCTTCAATGCGGTCTCCCGAAAAAAGCTCATATGCCCGCTTTATATGCGTGCCCATTTTTTCGATGATGTAGAAGTCCTCGTGTGTTCGGTGCAGGTTTATGTAGGCGAGCAGAGCGCGTTTTTCGGTGGGTGAATAGGCTTCCGAGGAGGAGATGTACGCGGCGGCTTCATTCAGCTTTTTTCGCACGGCGCCCCGCTTGTCCGTCAGAAGTAATAGGCTCACAAGACGTATGTATCTCGTTATGATTTCTTTGCAGTCAAGCGGGCAGCTTTCCACAAACTCAAGCAGAGTATCGCGCGCGCCGCAAATCTGTTCAAGCGACAGGGGAGAAGCATTGCTTTTAACTCTGCCCGCGTTTTCGTAGTCGCCTATGCGGTAAAGCTCAATGAATGCGTCAAAATTTCTTCCCGCGCGCTCATAGCTTTTCGCAAAAGCCTGCCGCAGCCGCGTTTTCAGCGTTAGGGGCGCTTCGTTAAACGCATCGTTAAGCATTTTGTAAAACAGGCTGTGGCAGTATATTCGCTTTGTTTTTTTGTTCACAGAGATAAGCCCCGTGTGCCTGCTGACGTCCTCTGCCATCGCGAGCAAATTCTGCGGCTCAAACAGGTCTTTTCCTATCGTTTCGGAAACTTCCTTTGATTCGGAAAGCTCACGGAAAAGCTCCTCATTGAAACAGCCGAATGTTGCCGCCGTGTACAGCGCGATTTGCTCCTCCTTTGACAGTATCGAGCGAAACGCTTCGCTTAGCAGGTCGGCGCTGTCCTGCGGCAGCTCGCACCCCTTGCCGATGAGATAAAGGCAGATTCTCGTTCGCATTATCATACCGCCCGAAAGCCGGTACACCTTGTCTTCGCAGTTCTCCGAAACGCCCGTAAGCGCTGCGTATTCCGCCGTTTCCTCTTTGGTCAGCGTAAGCTCGCTCTCGTCGATTACCGAAAAGCCGAACTTTCGGCAGCACATTGTCCTAAGCAGATTAAGCGGGGGAGCGGTGACAACTATCCTTGCTTTGCAGCTTGCCGAAAGCAGACTCATTACGCGCAGGCTGTTGAATAGCATATCTGCGGCATATTCGCTGTCGATTATGACAACGGTGTTTTCCCTGCTTTCTGCTGCGGCAAAGCTTCTCGACAGCGCCGCCTGTTCGGTGGCGGAAACGGGAATGAAGCTGCGCTTTCCCGTGATGATTTCGCACAGCCGCGAAAAGCATTCCTCGGCGTTTCTGCTGCCGCGAATAAAACGGCAGGAAAATCCCTTTGGGTGGGAGCGCAGTATAAACTCGGACAGATATGTGCTTTTTCCGCTGCCGTCGGGCGCGGCGAGTATCGTTATGCGGTTTTCGTATATGCTTTTCAGCCGCATATAAAGCCGCCTCGGAATATAATTCTTCTCAAAGCCTACGTCCATTCTCCCACCTCCTTTTCTATATTGTACAGCATTTGAGCATTTTTGTAAAGAGAAATTATTCCTTTTCCGTGTCGTCAACGCCCTCGCCGCATATGTCCGCAACGTCGTCAAGCGAAATTTTCTCGTTTACCACCGTTATCGTCCGCGCCTGCGCGTCAAAATCCGATATCATACCCTCGGACGTTATATAGCCGCCGTCACGGTAATAGGTTATCTTCAGCAGCTGACCGGGCTTTACCCTGTTCATTTTCCGCGAGAGAATTTCCGCCTCGTCCTCCGAAAGCTCGCGGCGCGGCGCGGGCGAAAACTCCTTTTCACGCAGATAATCTCCGTATCCTCTCAGCGCGGCAAACGGGATAAACTGCCTTGCTCTGTCCTTGTACATAAAAAACCTCCTAAATATTTTATTTTACCTATTGACAAG
>SFHN01000108.1 GCA_004555635.1 [Eubacterium] saphenum | reverse complement strand
TTAATCATCTTCCAGATTACTCTGGTCATCTCGTCGCCGTCCATCTCGACGAGCGGGGTTGTCATCTTGATTTTCTCTGCCATTGTCGTCATTCCTTTCTGTTGTTCACTTTATCTGTGGCTTATCAGCCGTTTGCCTTTGTGTAGTTAAGCAGACCGCCCGCAAGCATCATACCCTTACCGCGCTCGGAAAGCTCGCACTTAACCTCGTAGCTCTCGCCCTTTGTCTTGTTCTCAACGATAATCTTGCCGCCGTTCTCAACTATATTGCGGATATTCGCGATAACGAGCTTGTCGCCCTGCTCAATCTTGTCGTAATCAGCCTCGTTTACGAACTCGAGCGGCAGAATGCCGTTGTTGATGAGGTTCTGGCGGTGGATACGCGCGAAGCTCTTGCAGATGATTGCCTTAACGCCGAGGTAAAGCGGAGCAAGCGCTGCGTGCTCTCTCGACGAACCCTGACCGTAGTTTGTGCCGCCGACGATGATAGAGGTGCCAGCTTCCTTTGCGCGAGCGGGGAAGGTTTCGTCGCAGACAGTGAAGCAATACTCCGAAATCGCGGGGATATTTGAGCGCAGGGGCAGAATTTTCGCGCCCGCAGGCATAATGTGGTCGGTGGTAATGTTGTCGCCGACTTTAAGCGTAACGCCGCTCTCAATGCTCTCTGCAAGGGGCTTGTTTACGGGGAACGGCTTGATGTTCGGACCGCGAAGCACCTCAACCGAGGGCGCTTCCTCAACGCTTGCGGGGGCTTCAACCATATTGTCGTTTATGATGAACTTCTCGGGCATTACATAAGGGGGCATATCTCCCGCGGTTCTCGGGTCGGTGAACACGCCCGTGATTGCGGAAATCGCCGCGGTTTCGGGGGATACGAGGTAAATCTCGGCGTCCTTTGTGCCGCTTCTTCCGAGGAAGTTGCGGTTAAACGTGCGCAGGGATACGCCCTTGCTGTTAGGCGACTGACCCATACCTATGCACGGACCGCAGGCGCTCTCAAGTATTCTCGCGCCCGCCGCGATAAGGATAGACAGCGTTCCGTCCTCGGCAATCTGATTAAACACCTGCTTTGAGCCGGGGGCAATTGCAAGGCTTACGTCGGGGTGAACCGTCTTGCCCTTTAAGATGTGGGCAACCTTGCGCATATCCTGAAGCGAGGAGTTTGTGCAAGAGCCAATGCACACCTGGTCAATCTTTATCTTGCCGATTTCCTCGACGCTCTTTACGTTGTCTGGGCTGTGGGGGCAAGCCGCAAGCGGAACAAGCTTTGAAAGGTCGATGTTCACTTCCTCGTCGTAAACCGCGTCGGGGTCTGCAGAAAGCTCGACATAGTCCTCTTCCCTGCCCTGCGCCTTTAAGAACTGAAGCGTGGTTTCGTCGGAGGGGAAGATGGAGGTTGTCGCGCCAAGCTCTGCGCCCATATTCGTGATGGTTGCGCGCTCGGGAACGGACAGGCTCTTTACGCCCTCGCCGGTGTATTCCATAACCTTGCCGACGCCGCCCTTTACGGACAGCAGGCGAAGCACCTCGAGAATAACGTCCTTAGCGGAAACCCAATCGTTAAGCTTGCCCGTGAGGTTTATTTTAACAACCTTCGGCATTGTGATGTAGTATGCGCCGCCGCCCATTGCGACCGCGACGTCAAGACCGCCCGCGCCCATTGCGAGCATACCGATGCCGCCGCCCGTGGGGGTATGGCTGTCGGAGCCGATAAGGGTCTTTCCGGGCTTTCCGAAGCGCTCAAGGTGAACCTGATGGCAGATTCCGTTGCCGGGACGGGAGAACCATATTCCGTGCTTCTTTGCGACAGAACCGATAAAGCGGTGGTCGTCGGCGTTTTCAAAGCCGCTCTGAAGCGTGTTGTGGTCGATGTAAGCGACGGAGCGCTCTGTTTTCACTCTGTCAACGCCCATAGCCTCGAACTGGAGGTACGCCATAGTGCCGGTTGCGTCCTGTGTAAGGGTCTGGTCGATTCTAAGACCGATTTCCTTTCCCTTTACCATTTCGCCGTCAACAATATGCGCCTTGATAATCTTTTCGGTTAGTGTAAGTCCCATTTCTTCTGCTCCTTTTCTTTTTACGCGGCAAACCGCTTTTTTATACACAAATGTATATACTCTATTATATATCATTCTGCGCGAATTGTCAAGAAATTCACACGACTTTTCTGCCTGAAAACGCAAAAGCCCGGGAGAAGCGGTGTTCTCCCGAGCCGTATTTTACCGAAAATCAGCTTTCCTGCACGCGGAATCTGCTTACCGCGTCGTCGAGCGTTGCCGAGAGCGCGGAAAGCTCCTCGCTTGCCGCTGCGCTCTGCTCTGCGCCTGCGGTGGTTGCGTGGATAGCGTCGCCGACGCTTGCCATTCCGACGGAGATTTGCTCTACCGCCGCCGCCTGCTCGTCGGAAGCGCTCGAAATCTCGCTCATTGCGCCCGCAACAGCTTCAATGCTGCTTACGATATCGCCAAGCGCCGAGGACGCCGTCTGCGCAAGCTCCGTGCCGCGGTTTACCGCCTCTATCGAGCGCGTAATCAGGTCGCCCGTCTGCTGCGCCGCCTCGGAGGACTTCGCCGCAAGATTGCGCACCTCGTCCGCTACGACCGCAAAGCCCTTGCCCGCGTCGCCCGCGCGAGCGGCTTCTATCGCGGCATTAAGCGCCAAAATATTCGTCTGGAATGCGATGTCGTCGATAACCTTGATAATGTTTCTGATTTCCTCGGAGGAGCTTTCAATCTCCCCGATTGCCGAAAGCAGGTCGTCCATACAGCGCGAGCCGTCCTGCGCCTTTACAGTGGTGCTCTGCGTGGACTCGAACACCTTTTCCACGCTGCGGTTGTTTTCGTCGGTCTTTGCGGCGATTTCGTGGACGGTTGCGGCAATTCTGTCAACTACAGCAGCCTGCTCAACAGCGTTCTGTGAAAGCTCGGTAGAGCCTTCCGCAAGGTGCTCTGCGCCATCGCGCACCTCCTGTGCGGAGCGCCCGACCTCCGCCATCGTGCGGTTAAGCGACGACAGGATAAGCTCAAGCGAGCGCTTTATTTCCGCAAAATCTCCCGCGTACTCAACAGACGGAGCCGCGGTTAGGTCGCCGGAGGAAATAGCTGAAAGCACGCTGTTTATGTCGCCGATATATGTATTCATCGTGGCAACCATCTCGGCAAGAGAGTCTGCCATCATTTTTGTTTCGTTTTTCTCCCTGCACTCGGGCGCGGGGGAAGTAATATCGCCCTCGGAGAAGCGCTTCAGCCTGTCCGCACATTCGATAATCGGCTTGCAAACGCCCTTTGCCCTGAGCGTTACTGCAATGATAATAAGCGTAGCGCACAGCGCAAGAACAAGCGCAAATATACCGCACACGCGCAAAATCTCCACAGTGATAGCCGTAGTCGGCGCGCCGACCGCGACAGACCATCCCTCCGAGCCGCCGACAGGCATATAGCTGTACAGGTGCGTTTTGCCGTCAAAGCTTATCATCTCCTGCCCCTCGGAAAATGCGGTCATTTCTTCGGAAATCTCCGCAAACGCAGGGTTATCGGAAAGCTTTGAGAGAATCGGGACGCTCTCGTTGTCGCCCGTGGCAATAACAACACCGCTTCTGTCAAGCAGTATGCAGTTTCCTCCCTCGTCAAGCGAGATATCCGCCGCTAGCGCGCTGAACGTATCGGCGGGCATTGTTCCGTACATAACATACTCGTCGCCCGCTAAGTTGTAGTATTTCGCAAAAACAATGCCGTTGTCGGACACGGCAATGCTGTACGACTTTTTCTGAACCGCGACATAGTAAAATTCCTGCGCGGCAACGCTTTTTCCGCTTAGTGTTGTTCCGCCCTTTGCTGCAATATCAAGCGACGAAAAGCCGAGCGATTTTCCGTAGTTATTCAGAAGCTCAATCCGCTTGTCCGACGGAATGGACTCGTCAACCACCTGAGAGTTGAACGCGACCATATCTAAGCCCGACAAAATCGTTTCCACCCGAGTGCGGACGGTGGTTTTGTATGCGTCTGCGAGCGAAGCCGCCTCGTCAAAATACCGCTTTTGGAGAACGGTACCCATAATTGCGGTTACGGTTATCAAAAGCACCACGCCCAGAATTAACGAGGGCAGCATCGACAGCCGCATTATCACGCCGACAAGTCCCTTTTTCGCGGCTTTTTTCGCCTTGGGCTTAGCAGGCTTTTCCGCCTTTGGCTTAGCGTCTTTTTTTGCCTTAGGCTTAGCAGGCTTTTCCGCCTTAGGCTTAGCAGGCTTTTCCTCCTTGCTTTTTACGGGTTTTGCGGGGGCTGTGCTTTCTTCGGGGACAATTATCTCGGGTGCATTCGTTTCCATACGGTACCTCCTGTTATGATAAGTCGCAACTGGCGCTTTTCTTTATTATACATTTCTTGCCGAAAAAAGTCAAGGAACAGGACGCGAAAAGCCGCCCGCGATGTTGTCGGCAGGCGGCAGTTCATCATTATCTTCAGTATTCGCCCTTTTTGAGAAGCTCCCTTATATGCGCGAAAACGGCGTCCTCGCCCTTTTCCGCAAGCATTTGGAGCAGGCTTTCAAGCAGCGCCGAGGTTTCGGGGTGGATAAACCTGCGCGCCTTTCCGCGCTCAAAGTAGCTTAGCGGGTCGCTTTCCTTGTACTGCGCGCCGCGGTAAATCTTGCTCGCCGCAACGCGGTCGCAGAACATCTCCACAACATACCGCAGCGGCATTTTCACGGGGACAACGCGCCGCTCAACGGGGTTATAGTCCGTCCAATACTCGAAGTGGTGGCGGTTTCTTCCCTTGTGGTGAAGCCACGCGAGCGAATAGCCGTACTCCTCGCGCTCGCGCTCGTTAGGGCTGCGCGTTCCCTGATAGAAACGCGCGCCGCGAAAAAATTCCGTCGGGCTGTATTTCGACAGGTCGTGCAGCAGCCCCTGACGAAGTATCCCTGCTTTCGCGCAATTGCGGATAACCGCGTGTCTGTGGCGGGTTATGGTTCGGAAGTGGCCTATAACAGCGCTTGGTTTCATATGCTCCTCCTGTTCCCCCGCCGAATAAATCAGTGCTCCGCGTAGCAGCTGTTAAAGATGGGGCGGAGCCGCTTGTACAGCGGGACGGATATTCCGACAGCGATTATTCCCTTAACAAACGTAAACGGCGCGTTGAATATAAGCAGGCACTTTATAAGGCTGTCCGCAGAGGGGAGAATTGCCTTGTACATACCTATGATAACGTCCATCGGCATAACCGCGGTGTAAATCGGGTAGATGATAAAGTAGTTGGTTG